>NZ_JONT01000002.1 GCF_000711975.1 Desulfofalx alkaliphila DSM 12257
ACACTCCTTTGGTAATTTGGGTTTTGCTCGACTTTATTTTACCAAAAAGAGTGGTCTCTTGTTTCTTTTTTTCCTACAACAATTTTACACTATGTTTTTTACTAACTATTAAATACCTATTTATATTTTCGTCGACCCCCAATAGTGCAAAAAACCCCGGAGGTCGACGAAAAAATTTAATAAGTTTTACTGGTTTTTGCAGGTTATTATGTAAAAATGTAGTATATAATAAAGCAAGTCTACATTATTTAGTCAGTTTTTAGTGTAAAATCAGCGTTTTAAGACCCCTAAAGTGGGTTTGTAGCCTACCTATGAGGAATTGAAACATGGATGGTATCAGGCAGCAGCAAAGAAGTGCAAAGTTTATAGCCTACCTATGAGGAATTGAAACTATACCTAAATTTGTAATAATATAACTGATAATTCTACCAGTTTGTAGCCTACCTATGAGGAATTGAAACAATTCGTTAATATTGTGTCATTTTTTGATTTACCAACGGTTTGTAGCCTACCTATGAGGAATTGAAACGCACAGTGTCGCTGATGCGAACTTTTACTTTGAACTGTTTGTAGCCTACCTATGAGGAATAAACGCCCCTAATTTTCTGATTAAAGAAATTTAGGGGCGTTTGGTTTGTTTATTGCGAATAGTGTTATGTCATTTGCCTAATGATAATGGAGTCTTTTGATGTAAGTTGCTAAAGGTTTCCTTAATTACCTAAACATGTTATGATAATATATAAGGTGGCATAAGCCATCTTGGGTTTATAAAAATTTATGATATGAGGTGTATTTCATGGATGAGGTAAAAAAGGTTAGTGACTTAATGATCCCTTTGTCTATGTATCCGGTGGTATACGACACAGACGGGATTAAAGAAGCTACCAAAGTTTTTCGGCGTCACCTACGAAAAAGTGGTAAGGAATACCGGGCAGTTTTGGTATTTAGTAAAACTGAAAAAATAGATGGTGAAGAGCGGCTGGTGGGCATACTGCGGGTGCGGGATATTATGAATGTTATTAAGATGAATGCTGCCCGGGAAGAAGTTAACCCGAAACCATTTGGTAACTCATGGGCATTTTTCTATAAGGCACCACAAGAGGAGCCTATCACCAAAGTAGCCGATGCTTTACTACCCCTAAAAAATTTTGGTGTAGGGCCCGATCAAACGGTGGACGAAGCTTTGGATATCATGATTGAAAATGGTTTGAATATGTTGTTGGTTTTTGATGGCAAAAAAGCGGTGGGTGTAATTAGGGTTTTTGATTTGCTAAAATATCTGACTGATTTGTTAGAAGATGATGATGAATAGTTAGTATATAAACCGGGCTTTTGTGTTACCGCAAGGTATAGCAAAGGCTTTATTGTTCCACGTGCTATGTGCAATCTATTTTCCGTCGACCCCCAATAGTGCAAAAAACCCCGGGGGTCGATTGGCTTTTGCAGGTTATTATGAACAATAGGCAGTTTGTAGTCTACCTATGAGGAATTTAAATCAATAGAGTGCAAAGTGACGTTCAAATCGCCTGTTATGGGCGATTTATTTTTGTCACAACCACTAAGCATGGGAAACTAAATAATTTTGTATTATTACGGTCAAAATATAATCAAACCAAAGAAAGGATGTGGATCTAAATGGAGCAGCGAAACGTAAAAAACACTTTAGAGTACATTCATTCTGAGCTTAATAAAATTCAAACCATAGCTGGTACCATCTCCACTGTGGAAACAGAACATTCTAAGGATTTGATGGACTACGGTGACGACAAATTAAATCAAATTGCCAGTGAAGAACAAAGTGCAGCCAGGCAGTTGGGCCAGGTTCAGCAAATTTGTATTAGTTTAGCCCAGGAGATCAATAATCTTAAGAAATCTTTAAACTAATAGTGAATGTGGGTGAAGTGGATGTATAAGATTGTTGAGAATATTGTCCGCAACATCATGAACGAGACGATAGATAAGGCCTTTCTTAGGATGGCTCGGGATCAGTACACTGAAAATATTTTTGAAATGATTCCGGTTACCCAAAAGGTGGGGGTGGTCAACCTAATGGAGGTGGTAATGCGCTCCAGCGGCGGACAACCTCCTGCCCGGCCTTTGGGCAGTTATATGCGCTTTTCCCCTTGGAATAAATTCTTATTTAATCCTGTTCATTTATTTCGTTTTCCAACGCCGGACAATGTTAGCATTACAACGGCTGTTACCATAGGTAAACGCGCCAGAAAACCTTTGGAGTTGGCTATCCCAATTATGATAGCCGGCATGTCCTTTGGTGGAGCTCTCAGCAAGAGTGTTAAAATTGCCTTGGCAAAGGGTGCATCTGCCTCCGGTACGGCAACTAATACCGGCGAAGCCGGTCTGATGGAAGAAGAGCGTGAGGCGGCAAAGCTTCTTATTGGGCAGTACAACCGGGGTGGATGGTTAAATGAGCGTGAAAAGTATTCCAGGTTGGATGCCATTGAAATTCAGCTTGGGCAAGGTGCCCAGGGGTCATCCCCCCAGCGGACGGCTGCCAAAAACATAGGGCCTGATTTTAGGGAGGTCTTTGACATTCCCGAAGGGGAGGACGCCCGCATTCATTCCCGGCTGCCGGGTATAGATACTAAGGAACAATTTATTGCCCTGGTAAGAAAACTAAAGGATGAAACCGGGGTGCCGGTGGGTTTAAAAATTGCAGCAACCCACCATTTAGAAAAGGAACTGCAAATTGCACTGGAAGCCGAGGTTGATTTTATTACCATAGACGGTGCCGAGGGGGGAACCCATGCAGCCGCCCCTACCTTAGAAGATGATCTGGGGCTGCCCACCTTGTTTGCAATTTCCCGGGCGGCTAATTTTCTACTAAATAAGGGTGCAAACCAAGACGTCAGTTTAATTGCTTCGGGGGGATTAATTACACCCGGTGATTTTCTAAAAGCTATGGCCTTGGGTGCCCACGCCGTTTATATTGGCACGGCTGCGGTAATGGCCACCTTGGGTGCCCAGCTGGTTAAGGCAATTCCCTTTGAACCGCCAACCAGTTTGTCTGTCTATAATGCTAAAATCACAGATAAATTTGATATTGAGGAAGGGGCTAAAACCTTGTTTAACTTCCTCAATGCCTCGGTTCTTGAAATGCAGTCCCTTTGTTATTCTTTAGGGAAAACCGGTCTCGCAGAGGTAAGTAAATCAGACTTGTGCTGCTTAGATCCCTTTTTAGCCAGGGCCACCGGTGTTGAATTGGCTTATATTCCCCATGAACAGCAAGATGAGTTTTTTAACTTCTTGGCAAGTTCTCCATACTTTGGCAGCCCTCACAAACATACGGCAAATGATCACCATCAACCACCCATAAACTAAGTCCTATTAAATTTTAAAACCTGCCCCAAGGGCAGGTTTTGCAGACTGTCGATGAAGGCGGCAGTCTTTTTTACTTTTTCAACTTTGCCACCGCCAATAGAATTGCAGGTATAAAGAGCTGTATTGGAATGGTGAATATTGGCCAAAATGTTAAAGCGTAATTAAATTGTTCTGCAATATTATTAAAACTTATTATGGCTAAAGAAATCATTACAATAGATGCGGGTATAATAATGGGCTTATAGCTATGGCAGCCGGTCAGATTAGAAAAACCTCTACAAAAGGCATATAGGCATACGGCAAATTTTATAAAGCCAAAGCTATACCAGTTAATGATAATAATAACTTCCAAGCCGCGGATAAAACCGAAGATTTCTATTTTTGCCGGCTCCATCACTGGGTAGATCAGTCTTTGTGTATCTTCCACTCCCAATACCAGAACCGTTCTAAACAAACCTAACAACAGCAAAATGGTGGCAACTAACAAGCCCTTTAATAAAACCTGCGTGCACTTCTCTTTATCCTTTAATGACGGCAGTATACTTGCTATCAGTACCATTTCGCCGAAGGGAAAGGCAAAAACTTGCATTGAACCCCAGATAATGTTATGAATACCTTGCTGCAGCACCGGCTGTAAATATCCAAAGTCAAATTGCGGCATCATGATAACCGTAACCATGATGAACAAAGACAATACCACCGGAGATATTATCTGAACAACATTTCCAAAGACTCCTATACCTGCAAAGAGCACAAGGATAACCGGTATGATAAAGGTGATGTAAATAACTATTTCCGGAGTGCGCGGCAGCATAGAAATCATAATAAAATCTGCAAAATTTCTTAGTACCAGAACCCCCAAATGTAAAGCAAACCAACACCAAATAATGCCAACAATTTTGCCCGCAAACTTACCCAAAATTAACTGGCTGTATTGCACAAGTGATTTTCCCGGGTAAAGACAGGACAGTTTAGTAACTAACAGCAGTGGTATTATACCTAGAAAGGCACCGATAATTAATGATAACCAGGCATCCTGGGATGCGGTACTTACCAATATACCGGTGATCAGCAGTATGGCGCTTCCTAATATAAAACCAACTATTATCCAAAACAACTGCCTGCTATTTAGAGCGGTCATAATTGTCACCAAAATTAGTCTTGACCTTAAAATTGTTATTTATGCAAATAAAGCTATTGTGGGCAAACCGTCCAGGATAGGCTATATGAATTATTACAACAATAATATATAAATTTTTACAATAGTATAGAGGATACCTGTTTGGGATGGCGAAATAAGCAATGTTTAGTATATTTTTAAGAAAGATGGTGTAAATATGCAGTCCCAGAAATTACAGGTACTATCTGAAATGGCAGAAATTATTCAAGGAATTTTCCCCATGGATTGTATGATTGCAATAACAGATAGGGAAAAGTTCCTAAAATATCTACCTGGTAACAGGATAGATGTTGGAGTAAAAGAGGGGGAAAAATTGCTCGGGGTGATGGTATTGATGAGGCCATAAGCACAGGGGAAAGAAATACTAAAATTGTACCTAAAGAAGTTTTTGGCATTACATTTAAAGCAGTGGCTATACCTGTCTTTGAAGAAGGCGAGCTTGTGGGTTGTGTGGGGGTAGGTTTTGATATATCTATACAGGAGGAAATTGCAAATATTTCAGAAACCTTAGCAGCTTCAACGGAGGAAATCAGCAGTAGTACGGAAGAGATGGCTGCATCTGCCCAACAACTTTCATCTATGCAGGGCCAGCTGAGTGCGGTTGCCCAAGAAACTAGCGATAGGTTAGAAAAGACCGACGAAATACTTAAATTTATTAATGACGTTGCCGGCCAGACAAAGTTGTTGGGGTTAAATGCTGCCATTGAAGCGGCTCGGGCCGGTGATGCGGGTAGAGGTTTTCATGTTGTTGCCGATGAAATTAGGAAACTGTCAGATCGCAGTACCCGTTCGGTAAAAGATATTGCGGATATTATTAGTCAAATTCGTGAAAACACTGATAAATTGATGAATTTGGTAGGACAAACAAACAATATCAGTGAAACCCAGTCCGAAACCTCACAATACATTGCCAAGGCCATTGAAGAAAATGCCCTTCTGGCAGAAAAACTAAGTAACATATCTAAAGAGATGCTTTAAATTTTCGGCATTACAATTTTTGAAACTTTCCGCACCCCACCTTGTGGGGTGAACTTTTTTCCACCAACTCTAACAAGCGTTCCCCTGAGATGTATTTTAATAAATGATAAATACTCACTTGCCGGGGAACGGCCTTTGTTTTGTTTCCGTAAATGTCAATATCCTTTACACAGCATAATTTATTTTCGTGCTTACCCTGCACCGTCACCAGGTAGAGGCAGTCTTTGCAGGTGTGGGTTACCTTTTGCTGCATCTCAGGCAGCATCATGGTGTGGCTGCGATATAAAAAGTTCTTTCGGTAGTAATTATCTATTTTTCTTCCTGTCATAAAAAACTCCCCGTTCCGTTAATGATACCGCCCTTTTTATGGCATGGTATCCCCAGCGGTTTTTGATGGCGTCGCAGGCTCTGTCTGCCTGTTCTTCTTTAAGGGTGTCACCGAGCATGCTCAGCTGGCGGGAGTAGTTATCGGTGAGATTAGAAAGGGTTAAAGCCACCGAGCGCACCCGTATATAGTTGGGCCAGTGTTTGTGCATCAGTGCCACTGCCCCTTGGTAAATTTCGTTGGTGATGTTGGATGGCTGTGCCAGAGTTTGGGAGTGGGTACTGCTAATCAAGTTGTGATCGCGCAGTGTCAGTGCTATGGTTTTGCCTAAGTAACCCGCCATTCTGGCCCGGTAGCAAACCTGCTCGGCCAACTCTAAAATGACCACACCGATCTCATCAAAACCGCAATAATCCCGGGGCAGGGTAATTTGGTTGCCGATGCTTTTTACCTGTTCCAGGCTTGAGGGATCCACCGGGCTGTGGTCAATGCCCTTGGCCGAAAGGTGCAGCACCTCTCCCATTAGGCCAAATTTACTCCTCAAAATTTCCACCGGGTAATTTGCCAAATCTCCAATGGTTTTAATATTTAATCTAGAGAAGTGCTTTTCATATCTGCTCCCCACCCCAAAAAGTTTGCGCACCGGCAGCGGCCACAGTTTTGAAGGTACATCTGAGTGGTTTAGTACCACCAGCCCATCGGGTTTTTGTAAATCTGCCGCCATTTTGGCCAGCAGTTTGTTGGGGCCTATGCCCACGCTGCAGGTCACCCCCACTTCATTTTTAATCCGTTCCTTTATCTTGACAGCCATTTCCCGGGGCGTACCAAATAGGCCGGCACATCCGGTTACATCAACAAAGGCCTCGTCTATGCTGAAGGGCTCCACCAGCGGACTAAAATCACGTAAGATGTTTAATATTCGAGTGGAAAACTCAAAATAATGGTGGTAACGGGGGGCCACAAAAACCCCCTGGGGGCAAAGCCTTTTGGCCTCATTCACCGTCATGCCGGTTTTTACGCCGTAGGCTTTGGCCGGGTAGCTGGCGGCCAACACAATGCCGTGCCGCTTGGCAGGGTCGCCGCACACAATTACCGGTTGCTGTCGTAGGGCCGGCTCCATTGCCTGATGTACCGATGCAAAAAAACTATTCATGTCGATGAGAAAAATAACTTTATTGCCCATGGCCCTATTATATACAAACATATGTTTGGTTTGCAAGGGGGATTAAGACAAAAAATATTTAACAAAAATGTCATTTAACTGACAAAATTGACAATTCAATTAATTTAAAATAATAACTGATTTAAAAATACAAAGAATTACTTGACAAGTGTAAAGTAAACATCTATAATAAAACAAAAATTCAGACTTTTCAGATGGCCCAAAAGTAGGAGGGCGACTTATGTCTTTAGGTGATCGACTAAAACAAATACGTGTCAACAATAATCTAAGTGTTAGGCAGCTGGCCCAACAGGTGGGCGTCACGGCCAGTTTTATTTATCAGCTTGAGCAAAACAAAGTTTCACCTTCATTTTCCACATTAAAGAGTATAGCTGCAGCATTAGATACTAATATGAGTTTGCTCATTGAGGATGAGCTGCCCGAGGAATGGGTAATAGTCAGGAAAGAAAACAGAAAGAGTATAGCTTGTGAAAGTGATGATGTAAAACTAGAAATGTTGGCTTTCCTGGGTACCAGAAACAAAAAAATGCAGCCGCTGGTATTTAATCTAGAGGCGGGCGAAACTAAAGTTGACCTGCCTTCATTTCCGGGTACCCATGAGGACTTTATTTATATCTTAAGAGGGAAGGTGGAAGTATCTGTAAATAACAAGAAGTATGTTTTAGAAAAAGATGATGCCGCTTATTTTATTTTTGATGATCCCAGCTCGATAACCAACATTGGTGACGAGCGGGCAACCGGTTTATGGGTGGTTAGCCCACCGGGGATATGATGAAGTTTTTTAATACAAGAAATGACATAAAGGGGGCTTTTGTGATGGAATCGCCGCAAAGAAAATTTCAAAAACTGCAGGAAATTATCAACAAGCACGAAGCAAAAACATCTCATCTGATTGCAATCCTGCAGGAGGTACAGGAAGAGTATCGCTATCTTCCTGAGGAGGTGCTCACTTACATAGCCACAGCTATGAAGTTGCCTCCGGCGACAGTATTTGGGGTAGCCACGTTTTATGCACAGTTTTCTCTCATCCCCAAAGGCAAGTACGTAATTAGAATTTGTGACGGCACAGCCTGTCACGTGCGGGGGGCTGGGCCCATCAACTTTGCACTGCGCAAAGAACTAAAGTTAAAGGATGACCAATCAACTACCGAAGATTTGCAATTTACTGTTGAAACGGTATCCTGCCTGGGTGCCTGCGGTTTGGCCCCAGTGGTAACGGTGAACGATGTAGAGGTTTACGGGCAAGCGACCCCGGAAGGTGTGCTGGAAGTTATCAACAAGATAAATTCTGCGGAAACTTCTTCTTAAGGCGTAAAACTAGAAACGCTACTACAAGGAGGCAGCGACATGCTTAAGTCACGTGAAGATTTAATTCAATTAGAACAAAAGGCCAAGGAAGCATTGAAAAGAGAAAAAATGCGCATCCTGGTCTGCGCGGGTACAGGCTGTGTGGCCGGTGGCTCACTGAAGGTGTATGAATCCCTTAAAACTAAGCTTCAAGACAAGGGTCTTCCGGTTAAAGTAATGTTGATGGAAGAAAAGGAAGGCGAACCCTGTGCAGTAAATGTCAGTGGCTGTCACGGATTTTGCCAAATGGGTCCGCTGGTGCGTATTGAGCCTGCCGGAACCCTTTATCACCACGTTAAAGAGGACGATGTGGATGAAATTATCGAAAAACATATCCTCGGCGGTCAGTTAGTTGAAAGATTAATGTATGTGCATCCCACCACCGGTGAGTTGGTTGAAACCCAGGACGAAGTGCCCTTTTATCAAAAACAAAACCGGGTGGCCTTGGAGCACTGCGGCAGAGTTAATCCGGATGACCTTTACGACTATATAGCACATGACGGTTTCCAAGCTCTTGCCAAGGCATTATTTGATATGACTCCGGAACAGGTAATTAATGAAATACTGGAATCGGGCCTAAGGGGACGTGGCGGCGGCGGCTTCCCCACCGGCAGAAAGTGGCAGTTTGCTGCAGCGGCCCAGGGCGATAAAAAGTATATCATTTGTAACGGTGACGAAGGTGACCCCGGTGCCTTTATGGACCGCAGTTTAATGGAAGGTGACCCCTACCGGGTATTTGAAGGTATGATGCTGGCCGGCTATGCCATCGGTGCAGACGAAGGTTATGTCTATGTGCGGGCGGAATACCCCCTAGCAGTTAAGCGCTTAAAGAAAGCGGTTGTAGAGTCTGAAAAGATGGGTCTGTTAGGTGAAAACATTCTCGGCACCGGCTTTAACTTTAAAATTAATATTAAAGAGGGTGCCGGCGCCTTTGTGTGCGGTGAAGAAACTGCACTGATTGCATCAATTGAAGGTGAGCGTGGCATGCCGCGTCCAAGACCGCCGTTCCCGGCCAACAAAGGTCTGTGGGGATGCCCCACCATTATCAACAACGTAGAAACACTGGCTAACTTACCGTCCATTTTATTAAAAGGCGGCAAATGGTTTAAGGCCTTTGGAACCGAAAGCAGCCCAGGAACCAAAACCTTTGCCCTGGCAGGTCAGGTGGCCCATACCGGTTTGGTGGAAGTGCCAATGGGTATGACCTTAAAAGAAATTGTTTTCGACATTGGCGGAGGCCTGTTGCCAGGCAAAGAATTTAAAGCAGTTCAAATTGGTGGCCCGTCAGGGGGTTGCTTAACCAAGGAACACTTAGATTTAAAATTGGATTACGATGAGTTAAGAAAAGCCGGGGCTATGATAGGCTCAGGTGGTTTGGTGGTAATGGGCCAAGACACCTGCATGGTTGAAGTGGCCAAGTTCTTTATGGGCTTTGTGCAAAATGAATCTTGCGGTAAGTGTGTTCCCTGCCGCGAAGGCACCAAGCGCATGCTGGAAATTTTAACATCTATCACCAAGGGTCAAGCCACCGAGGAAGACCTGGCACTGTTGGAAGAATTGGCTTACATTGTGCGGGACGGCTCACTGTGTGGTTTGGGTAAAACAGCACCGAACCCCGTTTTAACCACACTCCGTTATTTCAGAGATGAGTATGAAGCACACGTAAGGGACAAGAAGTGTCCGGTGGGAGTTTGTAAAGATTTACAGGATTACTTCATTGATGCTGAAAAATGTAAGGGTTGCGGGTTGTGCGTAAGGGTTTGTCCTGCCGGAGCTATCACCGGTGAGAAGAAGCAACCACATACCATTGACATTAGCAAGTGCGCCAAATGTGGAACTTGCATAGAGAAGTGCAAATTTGACGCTATTTACACGGCATAGTGTCCCGTTTTAACAGAGGATAAGGAGTGTGAAAAAATGAGTACCGGCAAAGTGACATTAGACGGTCAATTAGTTGAGATAAACGGTGCGAAAAATATTCTTGAATTAGCGCGCCGGGTGGGTATTCAGTTACCTACATTTTGTTATCATTCAGAATTGAGTATTTATGGTGCCTGCCGCCTTTGTGTGGTAGAGGTAGAAAAAATGGGTGTGGTGGCCTCTTGTTCAACACCGCCCAGCGACGGTATGGTTATACATACCAACACCGAGCGTATAAGACGGCTGCGCCGCATGATTATCGAGCTGCTTTTGGCAAACCACGATCGCGAATGCCCCACCTGTGGCAAGAGCACTAGCTGTAAACTGCAGACCTTGGCTAAGCAGTTCGGTATAAGCAAAGTTCGTTTTGGAAAACGTGATGTTAAACTGCCCCTGGATGAATCCGGCACCAGCATTATTAAAGACCCCAACAAGTGTATTCTCTGCGGCGACTGTGTGCGGATGTGTAAAGAAATTCAAGGTATCGGTGTTTGGGACTTTGCCCACCGTGGCAGCCAAACTCAGGTTACCACTGCCTTTGGCAAGGATCTTACCGAAGTTAACTGCGTAAACTGTGGCCAGTGTGTGGCTGTATGCCCCACCGGTGCATTGATTGTTAAGCCGGAAGTAAATGAAGCCTGGGCAGCCATCCATGATCCTAACAAAACCGTTGTGGTGCAAATTGCTCCTGCGGTGCGGGTGGCATTGGGTGAAGAATTTGGCCTGGGAGCCAGTGAAAAGTTAACCGGTCAAATAGTGGCAGCATTGAAGAAGATGGGTGTTGACAGAGTGTTCGATACTTTATTCACTGCCGATATGACCACCATTGAAGAATCTATGGAATTTTTAGACCGGTTAGAAAACGGTGGCAAACTGCCCCTGTTTACCTCCTGCTGCCCCGGTTGGATTAAATACTGTGAACAGACCCACTCAGACTTGTTAGAAAATCTTTCTAGCTGTCGTTCACCACAGCAAATGTTTGGCTCATTGGTGAAAAAGCACTATGCCAAGAAAATCGGCAAAGATGCCAAAGATCTGGTGTGCATTTCTATAATGCCCTGTACAGCTAAGAAGTTTGAGGCTAAACGTCCGGAGTTTAAAACCGATGGCAATGCTGATGTAGATATTGTACTCACCACGGTGGAACTGGCTCAAATGATTAGGGAAGCAGGCATTATTTTTGAAGAGTTAGAGCCGGTGGGCTTTGACAATCCGCTGGGAATGGGTTCCGGCAGTGCCTTAATCTTTGGCGCATCCGGCGGTGTGATGGAGTCTGTGGTACGTTTCGTGGCCGGTTATGTTGGCGGCGAAGAAGTTGGCCGGGTAGATTTTCTACCGGTGCGCGGTGCTGAAGGCATCAAAGAAACAGAATTAGAAGTTGAAGGCAATGTGTTAAAGTTGGCGGTGGTTAACGGCCTGGCCAATGCAGAAAAATTAATTCAAAAGGTCAAGAACGGCGAGGCTTTCTATCATGCAGTTGAAGTAATGTGTTGCCCCACCGGTTGTGTGGGTGGCGGCGGACAGCCTGACAAAAACGATACTGCTGCCAGAATCCAGCGTATCAAGGAAACTTATCGCCTAGATGCCATCAACCAGGTACACAAACCACAGGATAATATTTATGTTAATAAAATATTAGATGAATGGTTTGGCGGTCCTGCCACCAGTGGCACCCATGAAGATTTGCATACCCAATATACACCACGTCGGCGGATCAGCGGAAAACCCATAGATGTAAACAACATTGAAAAGGGTGATGCAACTGTGAATGTTTCGGTATGTGTGGGTACCGGATGTTACTTGCGCGGCTCTTACGATATCATGAATAGATTCGCCGAGTTGATTAAAGAATTAGGCTTAGAGGGCCATGTGCAGTTAAGAGGCACCTTCTGTCTGGAAAAATGTGACCAGGGCGTATCCATTAAGGTTGAAGACGACATTATCAGCGGTGTGACAATTGACAACGCAGAACAAGTTTTCAAAACTAATGTAGCCATTAGAGTGGATTTGCCAGTAAATAAATAATATTTAGGAAAAGGGTATTGTTATGTAAGTGTCGAATGGGTAAGTATGCCTAAAAGGCGTACTTACCCATTTTTGAAAGGGTGGAGGAAATGGGCTTAATTACTACAAATGAAGCCAAGTGTAGAGATTGTTATCGCTGTATTCGTACTTGTCCGGTAAAGGCGATAGAAATAACCTCCAACAGAGAAACCGGGGCACATCACGCCAAGGTAATAGATAATTTGTGCATTGAGAGGGGCTGTTGTATACTGGCCTGTCCCCAGAGTGCTAAAAAACTGTCCACCTGGGATTTTGACGAGGTGAAAAAACTTCTAACCCAAGGGGGACATGTGGCAGCTGCGGTGGCACCTTCCCATGCTGCAGCTATACCCCTTGATGATCCCCGTAAATTACCCGACCTCTTGCGCAGGCTTGGTTTTAGTATTGTGCAGGAAACTTCCATAGGTGCTGAATTGGTGATCCGTCATCATCTCAGGTTGGGTTTTTCTAAACCGCTCATTGGCAGTTCTTGCCCGGTGGTGGTTAATATTGTGGAGAGATACTACCCAGAGTTGATACCGATGCTGGCTCCGGTGGTTTCGCCCATGGTGGCCCACGGTCGTTATATTCGTTCTGAGCACCCGGGTTACCATGTGGTGTTTATTGGCCCCTGTGTTGCCAAAAAGGCTGAACGTAAGGTTGAGGGTATCGACGATGCGGTGGATTATGTATTGGGCTTTAATGAATTGATGGAATTGGCTGAGGAGCGGGGCATAGATATCGAGTCTCTAAAACCTGCTGAGTTTGATAATCCTCCATTGGGAGTGGCCAACCTGTTCCCCTTGGAGGGGGGAATGCAAAGGGGCATCGGCCACGGCTTGGTTGATCATGAGAAAAACTATGTGTCGCTCACAGGGGTGCAGGATTGTTTGCAGTATTTAGAGCACCTGGCCACCGGCGGAATTAAAAATCCTCCCCGTTTTATGGAGCTGCTTGCCTGTAGGGGCGGTTGTATTGACGGCCCCCTGTCCTTGTGCCGTGAAGAGAGTATTTATGTGCGCCGGCAAAAGGTATTGGAATATTATCGCTCTCTAAAACAAGATGATGCGGTTGAATTACAACTGCCTGCTGAGCTTCTTAAAAGAGAATATGTGAACAAAAAAATAATACAAAGTATGCCAAGCGAAAATGAAATTGAAGATATACTGCTGCTTACCGGCAAGACTAAGCCGGAGGATGAACTAAACTGCGGCGCCTGCGGTTACGAAACCTGCAGGGATAAGGCTGTGGCAGTTTACCAGGGTAAAGCGGAGATGCAAATGTGTATCCCCTATATGCGTGATCGGGCGGAATCGCTGTCTAATGTTGTCATGTCTGCCATGCCCAACGGTATTATTATTGTGGGTCAGGATTTAACAATATTAGAAATGAATTCAGCGGCGGAAAAATTGTTTAAATGTTCCGGCAAAGAGCTTGTGGGGGAAAAACTGGCTAAACTAATTAGTCCCGAAAACTACGTTCGGGTGTTGAATAACAAAAAAATGATGCATATTTCCCGGGAGTATCCCGAATATGGCATTACAGTAAATGAGATTATCTTCCCGGTTGAGGATCAACAAATTGTGGTGGGAATATTCATAGATATCACTGAAGAAAGGCGCCACCATGAGCAGTTTGAGTTAATGAAAAACCAAACCATTATGCAGGCCCAAGAAGTGATAGAAAAACAAATGATGGTGGCCCAGGAGATAGCGGGCTTGTTGGGTGAAGCTACAGCAGAAAGTAAAATACATTTGAGCAGGTTGATTAAGTTAATGAGGGAAGATGCCGTGCGGAAGGAGTAATCTGCTCATGAAACTGCGTTTAGATGTAGGTATATCTCAGCTGAAAAAACATAATGAAGAGTTGTGCGGCGACAGCGTAGAAGTGGTTCGCACTGAAAATGCCAATATAGTGGTTTTATCTGACGGTTTGGGAAGTGGAGTAAAGGCCAACATACTCTCACAATTGACGGTGAAAACCGCAGCCACCATGCTTAAAATGGGTGGACATATAGATGAAGTAATAGAAACCATTGCCTGTACCTTACCTACCTGCCAAATTAGAAACTTAGCCTACAGCACCTTCTCTATTGCACAGGTGATGGATGACGGTCGTACATACCTGGTGGAGTACGACAACCCGCAGGTGTTTGTGGGTCATCATAATAAAATGTTTAAGCCCCGCCGGGTGGTGCGCAATATTGGTGAAAAAACCATTAAAGAATATTTTTTTCAGATGAGAAATAATGACTGGCTGGTGATGATCAGCGACGGTGTGCTGCACGCCGGTGTGGGAAATGTAATGAACATGGGTTGGGGTTGGGAGCGAGTAAGCAGACACCTGGAAGAAAGCTTCTCCCCAGATAAAGATGCCACCGAATGGGCAGACGAGATAACTCAATTATGTTATAATTTATACGGAGAAAAACCGGGGGACGATACCACCGTGGTGGTGGTTAAGGCCCGCATACCAAATTTCGTTACCATTATGATAGGCCCTCCCCGAAGAAAAGAGGACGACGTTAAGGTTGTAGAGAAATTAATGGCTAATCCCGGTGCCAAGATTGTGTGCGGTGGAACTACCGGTAACATTGTGGGCCGCATACTGGGCCGTGAAGTGGCCGTGGATTTATCATCCAACTGCAATAAAATACCGCCCATGGGCATACTGCCGGGTATTGACCTGGTAACCGAGGGTGCGGTAACCCTGGTGTACGCCCTGGAACATTTAAAATACGGAACTAAACTTAAGGACTTAAAAAATAAAAAAGACGGGGCCAGCAGGCTTGCCGCCTTACTTTTACAAGCTGACGACATTCATTTTATTGTTGGTACCGCCGAAAACCCGGCACTGCTGGGCAGCGGAGTACCATCCATCTATACGTACAAGCAGCATGTTATTCGCGATTTAATTTATGTAATTAAAGAAAAAGGTAAACGGGTAACCGAAGAATACTATTAATGCTGTGGCGGGAGTGTTATGCTATGAAAGAAAAAAACTGCTGTAATTGTAATAACGATATTGTGAATGTGGTCTCACAACAACCAAGTATAGAAATTGAAAGTAAACCTCCGGCCAAGCATAGAATAGCAGTGTGCTTGGGCACTTCATGTCACCTGAGGGGTGGCTCAGATTTGCTGCAACAGTTGATAACTGAACTGGGAATACAGCCCGGCGAGGTAACCGAGGATGGTATTTTTGCCTTGGAAGTGGTGCGCTGCCTGGGTGCCTGTGCGGTTGGTCCGGTACTGATGGTGGATAAGGTCTTATACCCCAACATGGAACCGGGAAAGGTGCCAGGTGTGATAAAAAGTTATAGGTAGCAAAAAAACACCCCCAGCCTTATTAAAGGGGGTTTTTTCTTGCCCTAGGGAGGATTTTACCATAAATAAACGAATAATTATATGTTACTGCAGAAAAGCTAGAATTAGTAAAACAAGTGGGTGAACTGCGTCGTGCTTGATATTTTTAAAGAAATACGTAAGGACCTGAGGGCGGTGGAAGACGAACTGCAGCAAGTGGTGCAGCATCATCATCCGTTGTTAAATGAAACATCCAGTCACCTTTTAAATGCCGGAGGAAAAAGACTACGTCCGGCTTTTGCACTTTTGTCCGGAAAATTTTATAATTATCAATTAGAAAAGGTGCTGCCGCTGGCGGTGGCACTGGAATTATTACATATGGCCAGCCTGGTGCATGATGACGTGGTGGATTCTGCAGCCACCAGGCGGGGTATTCCCACCGTAAAGGCTAAGTGGGGCAATCGCATATCCATGCATACCGGCGACTTAATTTTTGCCAAAGCCCTGGTACTGATTTCCAAGTATGAAGATACACCCCTTATCACAAAGGTACTGTCTCAAATCAGTGTAAAAATGTGCGAAGGGGAAATACAGCAGCTTTCCAGCGCCTACCAAATAAATCAATCGATCAAGGATTACTTATACCGGGTCCAGCGTAAAACCGCCTTATTAATTGCAGCCAGCTGCCAGTTGGGTGCTGTTGCATGCGGTGCCCCCAAAGAAATATATATGCCTCTGCGCAGGTACGGGCACAAAATAGGTATCGCCTTTCAAATTATAGATGATATACTAGACATGGTTGCAGATCAGCAAAAACTTGGCAAAACCCTTGGGGCAGACTTGCGCCAGGGAATAATTACGCTGCCCATGCTTTATGCTTTAAAAAACAGTCCCCGTAAAGAACGTCTGGCTCAATTGATCAGCAAGGAAAGCAAAACGGAAGAAGAGGTTTTTGAGGCAATTGATATCATTAAGGAATGTGGAAGCATTGAGTATTCTAATTTAGTTGTGGATCGCTATATTTCAGGGGCCAAAAAGGAGCTGGACCTTTTGCCTGATGTACAGGCTAAAAATACCCTATTGGTAATAGCTGATTTTGTAAAACATAGAAAATTCTAGCTGGCTTTAATTATACTTTCCTAGGAGTTAATATCTATGGCACAGTTGTATCCCATATATCTGCGTTTGGCGGGAGAAAAATGCCTGGTGGTGGGCGGTGGCAAAGTGGCCCAGCGCAAGGTGAAATCGTTATTAAAGAGTGACGCCTGCGTCACTGTGGTTAGCCCCCGGTTGACTTCCGAACTGCACAGATTAAAGGAAGAGCATAAGATTACTTATCATGCTGAAGAATTTAAAGAAGGACACCTGGAGGGCATGCAGTTGGTAATCAGTGCCACCGACAATGAAGAGGTCAACCGCCGGGTGGCAGAACTGTGTTTTTCTAAAAATATTTTAGTAAATGTGGCGGATGATCCTGGCAAATGCAGTTTTTTTGTACCGGCGGTGGTACGCCAAGGAGATCTTTCCATTGCAGTATCCACCGGAGGTAAAAGTCCCCTTTTAGCCGCTCGCATTAGGGAGCAGTTAGAAAGGACCTATGGACCAGAATATGCTGAATTTCTAGAATTATTGGGTCAGGTGCGTATCGATTTGATACAAAACATAGACCAACCTGAAAAAAGACGAGAAATTCTGGAGGATATAGTACAATCGGATATTCTTTCTTTAATAAAGGAAAAAAGATACGAAGATATAAAGGAGCGAATTCAAAATGCTTATCGTGGCCGTGGGCGTTAACCATCGCACCGCGCCGGTTGAAATTAGGGAAAAGCTTTCGTTTCTACCCCACTCATTGCCGGCCAACCTCAAGAAATTGCACCATTATCCCGGTATTGAAGGCTGTGCTATCATTTCCACCTGTAACCGCACTGAGATTTATGCTGTACCCCGTGAGCTAGATGAAGGGCTACACGCCATTTGGAACTTTTTATCTGAGTATTCCGGCCTAGATATTTCAGAAATAAAAAATTGTACCTTTTGCCACACCCTCTACGACTCTATCAGACATTTGTTTCGGGTTTCAGCCGGTTTGGATTCAATGATACTGGGCGAAACTCAAATATTGGGCCAGGTGCGAGAGGCCTATGAGGTTGCACTGAAGGCGGGCACCACCAATAATGTTATTAATACGCTCTTTCAGCAGGCCATTGTGGTGGGTAAAAGGGTGCGCACTGAAACGGGCATTGACAAAAACGCCGTATCTGTAAGTTATGCGGCAGTGGAGCTGGCCAAGCAAAAATTCGGTGAATTAAACGGCCGTTCTGTGCTGGTGGTGGGGGCAGGTAAAATGAGCGAGCTCACCGCCAAACACCTGGTTTCCAACGGAGTATCGGGAGTAATTGTGTCCAACCGCTCCTTTGACCGGGCTGAGATGCTGGCAGAAAAATTTAACGGCAAGGCCGTTAAATTCGAAGAACTCTCCAGTCACATGAAAGGTGCTGATATTGTAATTAGTTCCACCGCTGCCAGCCACTATGTTATTCGCTATCCGGATATACAAGAGCTGTTAAATGACAACCCAGGTAAAAAGGTAATGCTGATAGATATTGCTGTGCCGAGGGACATCGACCCCAGAATTGGCGAACTGCCCGGGGTATCCCTATATGACATTGATGACTTACAGTCGGTGGTGGATAACAACTTGGCCGAGCGCCGCCAAGCGGCGGTGGCGTCGGAAAGTATTATCGAAGATGAATTAAACGAGTTTATGAGGTGGCTGGCCACTCAGTTTGTGGTGCCCACCATTGCCGCCCTTAAAAAGATGGGCGAAGAAATAAAACAAAAGGAGCTTGAGCGGGCACTAAATCGGCTGGGCGATGTATCAGACCGCCAGTACAAGGTGATTAGCTCAATGGCCAATTCCATAGTAAAACAGTTGTTGCATTTCCCGGTGGTCAGATTAAAGGAATATGCGGTCACCACCGAAGGACACCTGTACACAGAGGTGCTGCAAAATCTCTTTGATTTGGAAGTGGACGGGCAGCGCCCGAAAAAGAAAGAACCGCCTAAACAAATTGACTTATCTGCCTGGGTCAGTGAGGAAGAATATTACCGGAGCAAGGGACAAAACGGGGGTGCCAGCCTTGAAAAAAACTATTAGAGTAGGGACCAGGGAAAGTGCGCTGGCCCTGTGGCAGACTAATTGGGTGGTGGAGCAGCTAAAAAAACACCACCCCGACAAAAACTTTGAAGTTATTAAAATGAAAACCCAAGGGGATAAGATATTGGATGTGGCCCTGGCCAAAATTGGCGATAAGGGGCTGTTCACCAAAGAATTGGAACAGGGAATGCTGCGGAATGAAATTGACTTGGCAGTGCACAGCATGAAAGATTTACCCACCCAGCTTCCCCCGGGCTTAACCATCGGAGCAATCTGCGCCCGGGAACACCCCGGTGATGTGCTGATCACCCCCGATGGCAAGGAGTTGGCAGAGCTGCCTAAGGGGGCCCGGATAGGTACATCCAGCCTTCGCCGCTGTGCTCAGTTGCTCAGATATCGCCCTGATTTAAAATTGGAATCAATTCGCGGCAATCTAAGTACCCGGATGAAGAAAATGAAATTGGAGAGCTTAGACGGAATTGTGCTGGCGGCAGCAGGTGTTATTCGCATGGGCTGGACCGACAGCATCAGCCAATATATACCCTATGACATTTGCCTGCCGGCGGTGGGCCAGGGTTCGGTGGGTATTGAAATAAGGGAAGGCGATGAAGAGATACTGCAGCTGGTAAAGGCGGTGGAAAATCGGGAAGCTTACCTTTCTATCACCGCAGAGCGGTCCTTGCTGCGCAGGTTAGAGGGTGGTTGTCAAGTTCCCATTGGGGCCCTGGCCCAGGTGGATAGGGATAATTTGCATATGGAAGCCACCATTGTCAGCCTGGATGGAACCAAGGCGGTACGTGATACAATAGCCGGCCCTGCCCATAGGGCTGCCCAATTGGGCTTGGAACTGGCCGTTCGCCTGTTGGAACTGGGCGGTAATGAAATATTGGAAGAAGTGCGTAAGGAGAATGATCAGTAATTATGAAAACCGGTATTGTTTATTTGGTAGGGGCCGGGCCAGGGGATCCTGGGCTGATAACCAAAAAGGGTTATCAGTGTATAGAAAAGGCAGATGTAATTGTGTACGACCGTTTGGCCAGCCCCAGACTGTTAACGGCAGCTAAACCCGATGCTGAGCTTATATATGTGGGCAAGTCGCCGGACAGGCATGCCATGAAACAGCACGAAATTAACCAACTGTTAGTAGATAAAGCCCGCGCCGGCCTGGTGGTGACCCGGCTAAAGGGAGGCGACCCCTTTGTCTTTGGCCGGGGCGGCGAAGAAGCTGAAACGCTGGTGGAAAACAATATTAAATTTGAAGTGGTGCCCGGCATTACCTCGGCGGTGGCTGTACCTGCCTATGCCGGTATTCCGGTAACTCATCGGGATGCCACCAGTAACTTTGCAGTGATTACCGGTAATGAGGATCCCACCAAGGAGGGTTCTAACATAGCCTGGGACAAAATAGCCACCGGCATTGGTACGCTGGTTTTTTTAATGGGCATGGGTAACCTGCATTTGATCTGTGAAAAGTTGATGCAATACGGTCGACCGGCTGATACACCGGTGGCCTTGGTGCGTTGGGGCACCCGCCCGGAACAGCGCACCTTGGTGGGCACACTGGAGGATATAGCCGAAAAGGCTAAGCAGGCGGAGTTTAAAAACCCGGCGGTTATTGTGGTGGGCGAAGTGGTGAATTTACGGGAAAAACTGTCCTGGTTTGAAAAAAAGCCCCTGTACGGCAAGCGGGTGCTGGTTACCCGCTCCCGGGAGCAAGCCAGTATACTTTCCCGGCGCATTGAAGAACTGGGCGGTGAGCCCTGGGAATTTCCCACCATTAGAGTGGCGGAGCCCGAGGACTACGGCCCCCTGGATAAGGCACTGAACCAACTGTCAAGTTACCGGTGGGTGGTGTTCACCAGCGTAAACGGGGTTAAATTATTCTTTAAACGCCTGCGGACCTTAAATAAGGATGTGCGTGAATTATACGGTGTTAAAATTTGTGCCATTGGGCCAAAAACCAGGGAAGCCTTAGAAAACTACGGCCTGCTGGTGGACTACGTGCCCGGGGAATACCGGGCAGAGCAAATCATCACCGGCCTGGAAGGAAAGGTGCAGCCCGGAGACAGGGTACTCCTGCCCAGGGCTGACATAGCCCGAAAAATATTACCCCAGGCCTTGGCTGAAATGGGTGCCCAGGTGGAAGACGTGGTTACTTACAGAACGGTGTTGAGTACAGGAAATGCCGGTGAATTAAAAGAAATGCTGGAGAGAAAGGAACTGCATGTGTTGACCTTCACCAGTTCTTCCACTGTAAGAAATTTTGTGGAGCTGTTGGCAGCGGATAATTTAAACGAGCTGCTGGAAGGAGTAACGGTGGCCAGCATCGGGCCCATTACCTCAAGCACAGCCAAGGAACTTGGCGTTAAGGTAACAGTGGAGGCTGAAGAGTATACCATTGAAGGTCTGGTGGATGCCATTTTGAAATCTAATATTTAGAATTACCAAAGGCCGGGCCTTTGGTTAACGGGGTGAACAAATGATTAGCGTAAGCAGGCTGCTCTTGGGCAGTGAACATTTTGGGGATTCTTTAAGGTATGCAAAGGATAGCTGTAGACAGACCGACGGTACCCACGGCGGTCATGGTCCGGTGGTGGTATGGAATATTACCCGTACCTGCAACCTAAAATGCAGGCACTGTTATTCCAGCTCGGAGGCGAAAAAGTATGAGGGTGAATTGACCACCGAAGAGGGTAAAGAGTTTCTGCGGGATCTGGCCCAATTTAAGGTGCCTGTGGTGTTGTTTTCCGGCGGTGAACCGCTCATCAGGCCGGATTTTTTTGAATTGGCCAACTACGCCCGGCAGTTGGGGCTAAGGGTAACCATTTCCACCAACGGTACCCTGATCACACCGGAGGTGGCCCAAAAGATTAAAGATATCGGTGTGGGCTACGTGGGAATCAGTTTAGATGGCATTGGTGAAAATAACGACCGATTCCGAGGTAAAAAAGGTGCATTTGATGCAGCCCTGGCAGGTATTCGCAATTGCCTTGGGGTGGGGCAGAAGGTAGGCCTGCGCTTTACCATCAACCGCCACAACTTTAACGAGTTAAATGACATTTTCGACTTGCTGGAAAGGGAAAAGATTCCCCGGGCTTGTTTTTATCACCTGGTTTATTCCGGTCGGGCCAGCCATATGAAGGACGAGGACATCAGCCATCAAGAATCCCGCCAGGCCCTGGATTTAATTATGGAGCGCACCGAAGAAATGCACAGCCGGGGATTAACCAAAGAAATACTGACGGTGGATAATCACGCAGACGGGGTTTATATCTATCTGAAATTAAAAGAAAAGGATCCCGCCCGGGCAGAAAAGGCCTGGGAGATGCTGCAGAGAAACGGTGGCAACCGCAGCGGCATCGCCATCGGCCAGGTGGACTGGTACGGTAACGTCCATGCTGATCAGTTTAGCCAGCACCATACCTTTGGCAATGTAAAAGAGCGCAAATTTAGTGATATTTGGACCAAGCCATCCCATCCCATACTGAAGGGCTTAAAAAACAGGAAACCCCTCTTGAAGGGGCGTTGTGCCAAGTGCTCATGGCTAAAGGTCTGCAACGGCAATTTTCGCCCCCGGGCGGAAGCAGTATATAATGATTTTTGGGCCGAGGACCCGGCCTGTTATTTGACTGATGAAGAAATTGGTCTTGGGGAGCAGTAGTTGACAAAAGGGCAGGTGAAATAATTGTTTCCTTATTTAAGAATGCGCAGGCTTAGATCCAGTGAGAACATGCGGCGTTTGGTACGTCAGCATCACCTGCGGGTTGACGACTTAATTTATCCGCTTTTTGTTACGCCCGGTGAGGGCATTAAAAAAGAAGTATCCTCAATGCCGGGGGTCTATAACTTTTCCTTAGATGAACTGCAGGCAGAACTTGAAGAAGTGGTGGCCTTGGGCATACCAGGCGTTATACTGTTCGGGGTGTTGGGTGACGAAGAAAAAGATCCGGTTGGTTCCGGTGCCTATCATGACAGGGGCATTGTGCAGCAGGCGGTGGAGGCAATAAAGGAAAAATACCCGCAACTGTTGGTGGTAACCGATGTTTGCCTGTGTGAGTTCACCGATCACGGCCACTGTGGCCTGATTAAAGGGGATCAAATAGATAACGACGCTACCCTGGAACTGCTGGCCAAAATTGCGGTGAGCCATGCCAAGGCCGGTGCCGATATGGTGGCGCCTTCGGACATGATGGACGGGCGGGTGGCGGCCATTCGCCAGGCCCTGGATGAGCATCACTTTGAGAATATACCCATTATGTCCTATTCGGCCAAATATGCGTCGGCCTACTATGGGCCCTTCAGGGAAGCGGCGGCATCTGCACCGAAGTTTGGTGACCGCAAAGCCTATCAAATGGATGCCGCCAACGGTGACGAGGCAATTCGGGAAACCTGGTTGGATATTGAAGAAGGTGCCGACATAGTGATGGTCAAGCCCGGTCTGGCCTATATGGATATTATTCGCCGTATCAAGGAAGAGTTTAAATATCCCACAGCGGTGTACAATGTCAGCGGCGAGTACGCCATGGTGAAGGCTGCCGCCCAAAATGGCTGGATTGATGAGAAAAAGGTGGTTCTGGAAACGCTCACCGCCTTTAAAAGGGCCGGGGCTGATATTATCATCACCTACCATGCCAAAGATGCTGCCCGCTGGTTAAAGGAGGAATAGGCATGCTGGTGTCATGGAATACCACAAACCAGTGCAACATGTACTGTGAGCATTGCTACCGGGATGCCGGGGCCAAGGTGGAGGATGAACTGAATACAGCCGAAGGCAAGGCGCTGATAGATGAAATTGCCAAGGCCGGTTTTAAAATAATGATTTTTAGCGGTGGCGAACCGCTGATGCGTGACGATATTGTCCAATTGGTAGCCTATGCTAAATCAAAGGGGCTGCGCCCGGTCTTTGGCACCAACGGCACCCTGATCACCTTGGAAATGGCAAAAAAACTAAAGGAGGCCGGAGCCCTGGGTATGGGCATCAGCCTGGACAGTGTAGATCCTGAAAAGCATGATCGCTTTAGGAATTCTCCCGGAGCTTGGGCAGCGGCGGTGGAGGGCATGCGCAACTGCCGCCGGGCAGGCTTGCCCTTTCAAATTCACACCACTGTGGTTGACTGGAACTATGACGAAGTGGAACAATTGACTGACCTGGCAGTGGAAGAGGGGGCGGTGGCCCACCATATCTTTTTCTTGGTACCCACCGGGAGAGCGGTTAACATAGAGCAGGAATCACTGCGGGCGGAGCAGTACGAAAACCTGCTTAAACGGATTATGAAGAAACAGCAGCAGGTGGATATTGAATTAAAGCCAACCTGCGCCCCCCAATTTATGCGCATTGCCAAGGAAATGGGCGTGGACGTACGTTTTACCAAAGGCTGTCTGGCAGGTACAGGCTATTGTATTATCAGCCCCAAGGGTGACGTGCAGCCCTGTGCTTACTTAAATATCCCGGTGGGCAATGTGCGGGAGGTGCCCTTCAGTGAGATCTGGAAGGACAACGAGGTATTTAACCGCCTGCGCAATGATAAACTGCAGGGCGGCTGTGGCACCTGCCGATACCAAAAAATCTGCGGCGGCTGCCGGGCCAGGGCCTATTACTACCACGGTGACTACATGGCCGAAGAGCCCTGGTGTTTATATCACGGCAGAAAAGGCTATTAGGTAATGCAGGATGACAGTGTTTGCCAAAGGGTGTTAATCTGCTTTAATTAGAGATAGAGGCGAACGGTGTTGACCGTTCGGCGAGGAATTGAGGTATAGGAAATGAAACTTGATGCTATTGACCGCAAACTTCTCAACATGGCACAATCAAATTTTCCCATAGTGGCACGGCCCTATAAAGAATTGGGCCACCGCCTTGGCATCAGCGAAGAGCAAGTGATTGAACGCTTGCAGCGGCTTAAAGATGAAGATTACATCCGCCGCCTGGGGGGAATATTTGATTCCCGCAAGCTGGGATACAAGGGTACCTTGTGCGGCATTAAGGTGCCCGCCCACAGAATTGATGAGGTGGCAGCGGTGGTAAACAGCTACCCCGGCATTACTCACAACTACTTGCGGGAGGGTGAATACAACATGTGGTTCACCGTATTGGCCAACTCTCCGGATAAGGTGAAAAAAATACTGGAAGAGATCAGCGAAAAAACCGGTATCACCGATATACTAAACCTTCCCTCTGAAAGAGTATTTAAGGTATTAGTAAATTTTGAATTGGATGAGGTGTAAAATGCTCACCAAGTTAGAGAAGAATATAATCAAAGAACTGCAAAAGGGATTGCCGCTGGTGCCCCAACCCTTTGCCCATTTGGGTGAAAAGCTGGGCTTAACTGAAAAAGAATTGCTGGAAATTATAGACCAATTGATGGAAAAGGGTTATATGAAAAGAATGGGTGCTGCCCTGAGGCACCACCGGGTGGGTTTTGTGGCCAATGCCATGGTAGTGTGGCAGGTGCCTGAGGATATGGTCGAAGAGGTGGGCAATAAACTGGCGGCACACCCGGAAGTAACCCATTGTTATCAGCGCAAAACTTATCCCCACTGGAAATATAACTTTTACACCATGATTCACAGGCAGAGCAGGGAAGAATGCTATGATCTGGCCGAAGAACTGTCCCGGTTGGTGGGGATAAAGGAGTATAAGCTGCTCTTTAGTACTAAAGAACTTAAAAAGAGCAGTATGGCGTATTTTGCAGATGAAAAGTAGGTAATTAAGCGGCCACCCTTGATTTGCCCTCTGGATTGTTTTGGTAGGCTAGACAGGCTCTCGGTCTACAAACTCCAGAATCTTTTGCTAAGGAGGTTTGAAAACAATGCCTACATATGAAAAATCTAAAAAACTTTATGCTGACGCCCAGCAGTATATACCCGGCGGGGTGAACAGCCCGGTGCGGGCCTTTAAATCGGTGGGCGGTGACCCCCTGTTTATAGAACGGGGCGACGGAGCCTATATGTGGGATGTGGATGGTAACCGCTACGTGGACTATGTGGGCTCCTGGGGCCCCCTGATTCTTGGCCACCGGCACCCGGCGGTGGTGGATGCCCTGCAGCACTGCCTGGGACTGGGTACCAGTTATGGTGCACCCACGGAATTGGAGACCCAACTGGCGCGCATGGTGGTGGACGCGGTGCCGTCCATTGAAATGGTGCGCATGGTGAACTCGGGCACTGAAGCCACCATGAGTGCATTAAGGCTGGCCCGGGGCTACACCAATAGAAACAAAATTGTTAAATTTGAAGGCTGCTACCACGGCCATGCGGATTTCCTACTCATTAAAGCCGGTTCGGGGGCATTGACATTGGGTGTGCCCACCAGCCCCGGTGTACCGGCCAGCATTGCCGGCAACACCATCACAGCACCCTTTAACGATTTAGATACACTAAAGAAAATATTTGAAATGGAAGGCGAAGATATCGCTGCAGTGATACTGGAGCCGGTACCCGGCAATATGGGGGTAATACTGCCCAAGGCCGGATTTTTAGAGGGACTAAGGGAATTAACCAAAGAGTATGGCAGCCTGTTGATTTTTGACGAAGTGATGAGCGGGTTTAGGGTGGCCTATGGCGGCGCCCAGTCAATTTATAAGATTGATCCTGACTTAACCTGCCTTGGTAAAGTAATTGGCGGCGGCCTGCCGGTGGGAGCCTACGGCGGTAAGCGCGAGATTATGGAGCAAATATCCCCGGCCGGGCCAATCTATCAGGCGGGCACCCTGTCCGGTAACCCCTTGGCCATGACAGCCGGCATAGCTACCTTAAAAGAACTGGCTAAACCGGGCGTTTATGAAGAACTGGAACGGAAATCGGAAAAACTGGCCCAGGGTTTAGGTGAGGCCGCTAAAGAGGCAGGGGTGCCGATGAGCCAAAACCGCGTCGGTTCAATGCTGTGTACTTTCTTTACCTCAGAAGAGGTGGTGGATTTTAAAACCGCTTGTTCCTCAGACACAGAAAAATTCGGCCGTTTCTTTAGGGCGATGTTGGATGAGGGGGTATACCTGGCACCGTCTCAATTTGAGGCAGCCTTCATGTCGGTGGCACACAGTGATGAAGACATCGACTTCACCATCGAGGCCGCCCGTAAGGCCTTTAAGAAATTGTAAAGCAGAACAATGCTGTACGCATGGGCCCCATTGCATGCTGCGGTAGAAATGACCGGATAAATTTAAAACCCTTTAATGAAGGTAGATACCATAAAGATCTATAGGTAACTATAACCTTAGCTTCAGAAAAGGAGAAAAAAATCTTTACTATAAAAAAGGATTTTTTGCATAAAGCTAGAATACACTATAGAGTTAGTACGAGATTTATATTATCAGCAAAAATCAATATAGCCTCCGAGTCTGTTAACCTACAGTGGGCCATGGTTTTCAGACCGTTAGGGTACATATGGAAACGTGTGTGCCTCCCGGTGTGGAAAGGAGAGTGATTGTTCAGCTTAGCTAATAATGCCAAACTTTGCCTATCTACAGCGGAGTTTGGTTTTTTATTTTCAAACTTATACCTTGCGTATAAGAATTGTTCTACAGGTGCCCCTTATTAAATAGTAATAAGACAGGAGGAATTATAATTGAAACGTTTTCTAGTATTATTACTGGCCCTGGTAATGGGCTTAGCCCTAATGGGTTGTCAGAGTCAGGAACCTGCCGATAACGATCAACAAAGTGCAGAGCCGGAAATTAAAGACGTAATACTGGCCACCACCACCAGCACCCAGGACAGCGGTTTGTTAGATGTGCTGGAACCAATGTTTGAGGAGCAAACCGGTTACAACATTAAGACCGTTGCTGTTGGTACCGGCCAGGCATTGAGTATGGGTGAAAAGGGTGAAGCAGATGTGCTGCTAACCCACGCCATGGCGGCAGAGAAAGAATTGGTGGATTCCGGAGCAGTAGTTAACTACCAGCTGGTTATGCACAACGACTTTGTAATAGTTGGGCCACCTGCTGATCCTGCAGGCATTAAAGAGCTGGCAACTGCCAAGGAAGCCTTAGCTAAAATAGCAGAGACCGGAAGCGTATTTGTATCCAGGGGTGACGATTCCGGCACCCATAAGCAAGAGCTGGCCCTTTGGAAAGATGCCGGTATTGAACCTGCCGGAGATTGGTATGTGGAAACAGGAAGCGGCATGGGTAAAACCTTAGCAGTGGCTAACGAAAAGGAAGGCTACACCCTTACCGACCGGGCCACCTACCTGGCACATCAGCAAAACCTTGAGTCAGAAATACTGCTGGAAGGCGACGCTGTGTTGCTAAACATTTACCACGTTATGCAAGTTAACCCCGAAAAATTTGAAAAAGTCAATGGACCTGGGGCAAAGGCCTTTGTAGAATTTATGATTGACCCTGCCACCCAGGATGTTATTAAAGAATTTGGTGTAGACCAGTATGGTCAGCCCTTGTTCTTCCCGGATGCCCATACCACTGTAGAGGAATTGTTAGGCCAATAACAGTTTAATCTAAAACTAAATACTAAGTTCTCCGAGCAATAACGCCTACAGCAATAAGCCATGGTGTTATAGCCGATAGGGTTAACAGGGAAACCCGTTAGCCTCCCCCTTTGGAAAGGAGAGCGTTTTCCGGACAATCTTGTAGAAAGGCTACAGTTGTTGATGCCTTCATTTTGTGATGCACAAAACAGTCTGGTCAGTGTCTGCTTTTTAAAGGGTACTGCCAGACTGTTTTTGTTATATAAGGAAAGAGGTGTTTAGTTTGAAGGGGCGATACCGGCTGTTGGTTTCTTTTCCTGTGGGGGATGTTGTGGGGCATTATGGTGCGGAAGAAAAACAGTTACATGACCTTGCGGAAACACTGGGCGGGTTTAAAGATCGGGTCTTTGATATGTACCTTGAGTTTTCCCTGTTGGCTGATAAGGGGATGCTAATTAGGCAAGAATACGGCACCTGCAGAGGAAATATGACCGTTTCCTTTTACTACCCGCCAACTGTGTCAGTGGATGAAAGGCGTCAACAGATAATTAATATATTGCTGAAAAAATACCTGCACGAGCCGGTGTACCCACGGCCCGGAATATATGTGGTTCAAGACAAGGATGAGAATTACAGGCTGCTTAAGACCTCAAACGAACATGTAATATCCAGCAGTTACAACAGTTCAAATAATACAGTATCTAAGTATTTACATTAGGGTGATTACTATGAATGTTTTGCTAAAAGAACCCTTTAATAATCAAAAACTGGTTATAAATATCGGTAAGGAGATTTGTAAGATTACTCCAAAACGAACCCGAGAGATATTTTTAGAAATGCTATATTATATCTACAGCGTTACTAAGCAAGTAAACGCCTGCCAAAACAAGGATATATACCTCAATCAATTGGTTAAGGGCTGTGCCTTATACTTTTATTTACGTATGCTGCGGCAGAGAATCATGCCGAATAATTTAAAAACTTCTGTTGCCGTTAATCTATTAATATTGAGCTTTGGTATTTTGAAAGAAGATTTGCTTTTTGTAGAGCACTGTAAGCATGAAAATGATGGTGAGGAGATCTTCTTCGCCCGTTATTTTGGGGAGGATAAAGAACTTGAAATTATCCTCGCACAAACATGCGAAGAATATCTTAAGCCTGCCATATAAATTTTTCCTGCCCTGAGCCCCCCTCGGGGTATCTTTTTAAAATAATGGTCAGGAGGTTTACTTCCAGCCCGAAGTATAGATTTTTATTATATTTAGCGCTAAAAACGCTAAAGTAAAGGGGGTAAGTATATGGAAAAAAAGGCACATGAAAAAGAAGTGACCAGGCGCGGTTTCCTTAAAATGATGGGAACACTGGGCCTGGTCGGTGCCACAGCTACCGCTTTAGCCGGCTGTGGTTCCAAAGAATCTGCCGGCGGAGGTGGATGGCTGCCCCAGCAGTACCAGGCGGCCGGTACATGGCCGACACAGGTGCGGGGGCGGGTTCCATTGGATCCCTTCAGTCCGTCGCTGAGTAGGGATGACAAGAAGTGTATTCTGTGTGGGCAATGTTTAGAGGTGTGTCAAAGGGTTCAGTCGGTTTTTGGATACTATGAGCTTCCGGTAAAAAATGACGTAATCTGTGTCAACTGCGGCCAGTGTTCTCTGTGGTGTCCCACTGCTGCCATCACAGAAAGGGATGAAACCCAAAAGGTTTTTGATGCCTTGCAAGACCCCGATAAGATCGTTATTGTGCAAACGGCTCCGGCCACCAGGGTGGCCCTTGGTGAGGAATTCGGTTTGCCCCCGGGTTCATGGGTTGAAGGACAGCAGGTTGCAGCATTAAAGGCCTTGGGTTTTGATAAAGTATTTGATACAAACTTTACCGCTGATCTGACAATTATGGAAGAAGGCATGGAGTTAATAGCAAGGGCCACCGGTAAAAAAGACCCCAACAAATATCCCCTACCACAATTTACATCGTGCAGTCCCGGTTGGGTTAAGTTTTGTGAATACTACTACCCAGACTTAATTCCTCATCTGTCAACTGCCAAGTCACCGCAGCAAATGTTTGGTGCACTGGCAAAGACCTATTTTGCTGAAAAAAATAATGTAGACCCCAAAAATATCGTATCGGTATCAATAATGCCCTGCACTGCTAAAAAGTTTGAAGCATCCCGGCCTGAATTTAACGATGCCCAAACCTACTGGGGTCTGGATGAAGAAATTAGAGACGTTGATGTGGTGCTAACTACCAGGGAACTGGCCAGAATGATTAAGGCCAAAGGCATTGACCTTCCTTCATTGCCTGAGGAAAAGTATGATTCCTTAATGGGTGAAGGTTCCGGGGCAGGTTTGATATTCGGTGCCACCGGAGGAGTTATGGAGGCAGCGGCCCGCACAGCATATTTTGTCATCTCCGGGGGGCAATCAGCGCCAATTCTCTTTAATTTGACCCCGGTTCGCGGCTTGGAGGGTGTAAAGGAGGCTGAGTTGGATATTCCGGGCTTTGGCACCTTGCGTGTGGCGGTTATTCATGGTCTAGGTAACGCTCGGCCCATACTGGAAGCGGTTCGTCGGGGTGAATCCCCATATCACTTTATTGAGTTTATGTGCTGCCCGGGCGGTTGTATATCAGGAGGCGGGCAACCGCGTACTTCACTGCCGCCTTCCGATGCAGTGCGTCAAGCACGCCTGGATATGCTCTATAAAAAGGATGATTCCTATGAACTGAGAGAAAGCCATGAAAACAAAGAAGTACTTGAACTCTACAAAAGCTTCCTGAAAGAACCTCTTAGTCCCTTGGCCTACGATCTGCTGCACACCGAGTATACCGGAAGGGGAAGTTATCTTAAAGCGTTACCCTTGGAAAAATTAAGTTAACCTAAAAGGGTTGGAGGTGAAATCTAATGGCATATGTTAAATTTGACACGCCGGGTAAGGGCGTGTTGGTAGACTTAACAAAATGCGTTGGTTGCGGCAGTTGTTCATTGGCCTGTAAATTGTGGAACGACTTAGGGCACGATGATGAGGTTCCCGACCAAGGCCCGGATGCTAAATTGAGCGACAAAAACTGGACGGCAGTTAAATTCTTTGCTTTGGAGAAAGATAATGAGCCGGTATATCGCTTTGTGAAAAACCAGTGCCTGCACTGTCAGCATCCGGCATGTGAATCTGCTTGTTTTTCCAGAGCATTTCAGCGTACGGAAAACGGCCCCGTCGTTTATTACCCGCATCTTTGTGTTGGCTGCCGTTATTGTATGCTGGCCTGTCCCTTTGATGTTCCTAAGTTTCAATGGGATAAATCCTTCCCGCTGGTTACCAAGTGCCAAATGTGCTCAAGCAGGGTAGATAAGGGTGAAGCTCCGGCCTGTGTGGGTGTGTGTCCCACCAATGTGATGACTTATGGCGATCGGGATGAACTGTTGGCAATGGCCAGAAAGACCATAGAAAGTGATGACAAATATATAAAACACATCTATGGGGAACATGAGGCGGGCGGTACCAATTGGCTTTATATATCTGACATACCCTTTGAAAAATTGGGATTCCGTACCGATGTTACAACCAGGCCGATACAGGAATACAGTCATGAGTTTTTGAAATATACCCCTCCTGTGATTGTTGCCTGGGGCGGCCTCCTTTCGGCAATGTACGTTTACACTAAACGGCGCAAAGAAGTTGCCGGTAAGGACAAGAAAGATGTACCAATGTAACGGTTAAGTAAAGGAGGTAAAAGGATGGAAGCTCAATCTTCCAAATGGGTATTTAGAATGACGCCAATAAGATTTTTGCTGCTTATTTTGGCGGGAGTGGCGGCGGCTTTGGCGGTGTATCGTTTGGTTGTGGGCTTAGGGGCCACCACCAATCTTAATGACCACTGGCCCTGGGGCTTGTGGATTGGGTTTGACGTATTAACAGGTGTTGCCTTGGCCGGCGGCGGCTACAGTGTGGCGCTGATAGCACATATTTTGCATATTGAAAAGTTTAACGTTATTGCCCGCAGTGCCATGCTCACTTCCCTCTTGGGTTATTTGTTGGTAATGATCGGTTTGTTCTTGGATATCGGTCAGTGGTTCAACTTCTGGCGTCCCTTTGTGTCATGGGGTTACCACTCAGTGCTCTTTGAAGTGTTCTGGTGTGTGTCACTGTATACCACCGTACAGGTGTTAGAATTCGGTGAAATTGGTACAGAGAAGGTTGCCAAGTCTTGGCACAGATTATTTGCTAAGGCCATGCCCTTTCTGCTAATAGTCGGTGTGCTTTTGCCCACCTTACACCAATCTTCACTGGGTGCCCTGTACTTAACCCAGGTGGGTAAACTGCATCCCCTGTGGTGGTCACCCTATATCGGCCTGTTCTTCTTAATGTCGTCATTTTTTGTGGGCCCGGCCATGGTAACGGTGGAGACCTCCCTTGCGGGCAGAGCATGGAAGCACTGGGTAGATGTTAAGATTATCCGCAGCTTACAAAGAATTGGTGTTACCGTCATGCTCATGTATCTAATTCTAAAAATATGGGACTTATTCGCCCGGGACGCCATGCAATATGTATTTGCCGGTGGACTGGAGTCAACGATGTTTCTAATAGAAATGGGCCTTGGCGTAATTATACCGATAATTATTTTCTTCATCCCCTGGGGTAAGACCAGGGCAGGTCTGATTACCGCCGGTGCATTGGTGGCCTTGGGTGTAATTATTAACCGGATGAATGTTGTAATTGTTGGTATGATAGGTTATAGTGGTGCAGGGTACATTCCTTCTGCAATAGAAATATTGGTCACCGTTGGTCTGGTGGCAGGCGGTGCTCTGGCTTACTGTTTCATCTGTGATAACTTCAGAATATTAGACCACCAGGAAGAACAACATAAAGTAGCACAGTAACAATTAAATATAGCATAAAATAATAACAACACGGGGTGACATAATGTTAAAAAACTTTACAAACGAACCATTATTAAACTTTAATGACGCTAAAGTGGTAGCAAATTTTAAGGAAGCATTGGAGGAGGCACAAGGGCAACTGGGTCAGCATTACCCACTGGTCATTGGCGGTGAATCCACCTATACCGATGAGAAAATAGTATCTATTAACCCCTCATCTCAAGAGCAGGTGGTGGGCTATGCATCCAAGGCTTCAATTGAGCAAGCACAAGTTGCCATTGACGCTGCGGAAAAGGCCTTTGACAGCTGGGCCAGGGTTAATCCCAAAGAAAGGGCGGCATGTCTTTTTAAAGCAGCGGCCATAATGAGGGAAAGAAAATATCAATTATCAAGCTGGTTAGTTTTAGAATCAGGAAAGAATTGGGCAGAGGCCGATGCAGATACAGCCGAAGCCATCGACTTTCTGGAATTCTATGGCCGAGAAATGTGCCGATTGGCAGAAACCCAGCCGCTGGTGAGGATTGACGGTGAAGATAATGAACTGGTGTATCTGCCGTTGGGTGTCGGTGTAGTAATTCCACCTTGGAATTTTCCCTTTGCCATTATGGCGGGTATGACAGCGGCCGCCATAGTTGCGGGTAACACTGTGGTGCTGAAACCTGCCAGCAATACACCGGTCATTGCAGCTAAATTTGTAGAAATACTTAAAGAAGCAGGGGTGCCCGACGGGGTGGTAAACTTCTTGCCCGGCAGCGGCGGTGCCATAGGTGATTTCCTAGTTAGCAGCCCACAAATTAGCTTTGTTAATTTCACCGGCTCAAAAGAGGTGGGCCTAAGAATAAATGAATTGGCTGCCAAATACGTAAAGGGTCAACGGGCTATTAAGCGGGTGGCCTTGGAAATGGGCGGTAAAGATGCTATTCTTGTGGACAGTTCAGCAGATTTAAACGCAGCGGCCACTGCCATTGTTGCATCGGCCTTTGGCTTCCAGGGGCAAAAGTGTTCAGCTTGCTCCAGGGCAGTTGTGCTCAGTGATGTTTATGACCAAGTGGTTGATTTGGTGCTGCAAAAGACCGGTGAGCTGACCGTTGGCCCAGCCACAGAAAACTTCCCCGTTGGCCCGGTGATAGACAAGGCTTCTCTGGAAAGAATTAAGAAATATATAGAAATTGGTAAAAGAGAAGGTGAACTGCTCACCGGGGGAGATACTCTTGAAAGTTTGGGTGGATTTTATGTGCAGCCCACTATTTTCGGCAATGTTTCACCCCAAGCGGTGATTGCCCAGGAGGAAATATTTGGCCCTGTACTGGCCTTTATTAAAGCAGACAGTTTTGACCATGCCTTGGATATTGTTAACAACACTGAATATGGTTTAACCGGCTCAGTCTTTGCTAACGATCGTTTAAAAATCGAAAAAGCAAAGAAAGAGTTTCATGTGGGCAACTTCTACGTTAACCGCAAATGCACCGGTGCCTTGGTAGGGGTGCATCCCTTTGGCGGATTTAAAATGTCAGGCACTGACTCCAAGGCCGGTGGGAGAGATTATCTGCTCCACTTCACCCAACCGAAGTTAATATCAGAAAAGTACTAAAGACAAAAAAAGCCCCAAAAGAAGCTTTTACTTAGGGATTGAAGAAAAACTTTAATGGACAGCTTCAAGCGGGCAATAAAGACCACATAGGAGTTTCTTATTCTCCTGTGTGGTCTTTTTCGTTATGCGTTAGTTGTTTTTCTACCATCAATGGATATAGGGACGGTGATGCAGACAAAGCCTTATTTAATCGCCCGCGGGGTGTTGCCATTGCTCCTGATGGTGCGATATTTATCACTGACACGGGCAACCACGCTATACGAATGATTTATGATGGCAAGGTATATACAGTTGCCGGGAACGGATTTCCCGGGCATGTAGACGGGCAAGTTTTAAAGGCGCAGTTTTAGAACCCAACAGGTATTGTCATTGATAAAGCCGACTATATTTATGTCAGTGACACATTTAGGAGTCCCCTTATGCTCAAAGACGCACCCTCCTAATGGGGCTTTTTTTCCTAATAAACAATTATTCATGAAGGAATATGCTTATTAACATAGAATAGAATAAGGCATTAACCATGTGCTTTTGGAACAAAAAGCATCCCAAAAAAGAACACTGTTATACCAAAATGTAACACTTTCCTGGTATAGCACTAAAAATCCAATTGGATAGCTTGTTTTTATTGGTACGCTTTTTGCTACGTTATTAATATAACTTAATAGTCTCCGAGCCGTCAGATCTAAGGTATTATACTATGATCTTTCGGCCGTTAGGGTTTGATGGGAAACCGTTAAGCCTCCCGTTCGGAAAGGAGTAAAGTAAATACTTGGTGTTTAAAAAGCCAGGATTACATGCTTCTTTGCTGTGATCCTGGCTTTTTATAAACCTAGCCGGAAGCCCGCCGATGATGGCTGTTTAGTAGTTAACTTGGAGGTAATAGTGGTGCAAGAGGTCATTGAAAGAGTCAAATCACATCTTGAAGGTGTAAGGTTACAAAAAATTACAGATGAACAAGAGGTTTTATTAAAAAACAACTATAATTGCAAGCTTTACTTTTTTGAGTACGGTCTTAGTCCAAAGGGTGATTTAGTGATCAGCACATCAAGTCAAAACTATAAAAACCTCCTCTATTATATCGGTTTTGAATGGGAGAAAAAGTCTTTCTTAAAGTTAAAAATAGAAGGCAACGATTCTGTGGCTGTTGTTTTAGATATGGAGAGCAAAAGGGTGAGTGAGTTAGCCAAGAAATTAGGTTTAATAAGGGAATAAAATAGTTTTATTTATAAAGCATAGATTTGTGGCACAATTTAATATGGACTCCGAGCTTGGCAGTTCTAAGGCCTTCGATAAGAAAGCCAAGCCGTTAGGGTTTAATGGGAAACCGTTAGGCCTCCCGCGTGGAAAGGAGTACAGTAGTATTTACTGGTTATAAATAAACCAGGGCGCTGTTTTAACCCTTCCACGGCGCCCTGGTTTTATTGTTAAAAAAGGGGGATGGAGCAGTGAAAGTTGTACCGGTGCAAGAGGCGGTTGGAATGGTTCTCTGTCACGATATTACCCAAATTGTCCCGGGTAAATTTAAAGGCAGGGCATTTAAAAAAGGGCACATTATACAGTTTGAAGATATACCGAAGTTGTTGGATATAGGAAAGCAAAATATATATGTATGGGAAATAAACAATGGGCTGCTGCACGAGGATGACGCAGCGCTGAGAATTGCAAAGGCGGCTGCCGGCAGCGGCATAAGCCTCACGGAACCCAAAGAAGGTAAAGTAAGTTTGCTGGCCGAAGAAAAGGGCCTCCTTAAAGTAAATGTTGATGCCCTATACAGCATTAACGAATTAGAAGAAGTGATGTTTGCAACTTTACATACCAATCAAATAGTTGAAAAAGGTAAGGTGCTGGCAGGCACCAGAATCATTCCCCTGGTTATTGAAGAAGACAAAATATGTAAAATTGAGTCCATATGCCAAACAAACTATCCCCTGGTTGAGGTTAAACCATTTAAGTCATTAAAAGTCGGCGTTGTTACCACCGGCAGCGAAGTATACCACGGGCGGATTAAAGATAAATTTGGCCCTGTGGTTATGAAGAAGATAGAGAGTTGGGGAAGTGTTGTAAGCAGACAAATATTTGTGTCTGACAGCACAGACATGATAGTTGACGCTATAAACCGGTTATTGGGAGAGGGGGTTGAAATGATTACAGTTACCGGAGGCATGTCTGTGGACCCCGATGACGTGACACCTGCAGGTATTCGGGCAGCGGGCGGGCGTATTGTTACATATGGTGCCCCCACCTTGCCCGGGGCTATGTTTATGTTGGCCTATATAGGCGATGTACCTGTGCTGGGATTGCCGGGCTGTGTAATGTACAGCAAGAGCAGTATCTTTGATCTGGTGGTGCCCCGCATCCTGGCAGGGGAAGAATTAAGCCGCAGGGATATTGTGAAGCTGGGCCATGGGGGACTCTGTGTTAACTGTAAAGAGTGTAGATATCCGGACTGTGGTTTTGGAAAAAGCTTGTAAAACAATCTGCTAGAAAAATTTAGGGTCGATAGCCTTAAATTAAATAATAAAAGGAGTGTGGTCAAGTGATTAAAAAGAAAATCAACATCAACGGCATAAATACAGTTGTCGTATGCGACCCGGAATCTATGCTGGTGGATGTGCTGCGCGGCCAACTGGGTCTAACCGGAACCAAGGTCGGTTGTGGTAAAGCCCAGTGCGGTGCTTGCTCAGTAATTTTAAACGGTAAACTAATTTTATCCTGTGCTTACAAAATGAAGCGTTTACCTGATGAGTCTATTATCACTACCATTGAAGGTATTGGCACTCCCACTAACCTGCACGCCTTACAAATGGCATGGGTGAAATACGGTGGCGCCCAGTGCGGTTACTGCTCACCTGGCTTTATTGTGTCTGCTAAGGCACTCTTAGACGAAAACCCATCCCCAACCCGAGAAGAAGTAAGAGATTGGTTCCAAAAACATAAAAACGTTTGCCGCTGCACCGGCTATATACCCTTAGTTGATGCCGTGATGGCTGCGGCTGCCTTTATGCGCGGCGAAATTACCGCTGAAGACTTAGACTTTAAAATGCCTGCCGACGGCAAAATTTTTGGCACTGACTATCCGCGCCCCTCTGCCATTGGCAAAGTTACCGGTACAATTGAGTTTGGCTCCGATTTTGGCCTAAAAATGCCGCCCGAAACCCTGCAGTTAAAGTTGGTTCAGGCACAAGTTTCCCATGCAAAAATTTTATCCATCGACACCTCTGAAGCTGAAAAAATGCCAGGTGTATATAAAGTTGTCACCCATAAAGATATTAAGGGCAGAAACCGGATTAACGGCTTGAACTTTCCAAACAACAAAGGGGACAGCTATGATCGCCCCATTTTATGTGATGAAAAAGTATTTCAGTTTGGCGACGCCATTGCCATCGTTTGTGCAGATACCGAGGCAAATGCCCAAGCCGCTGTAGAAAAGGTTAAGGTTGAGTTGGAAATTTTGCCGGCCTACATGAGTGCCCCTGCGGCAATGGAGCCCGATGCCATTGAAATTCACCCCGGCACACCCAATGTTTATTACAAGCAAGACAATATAAAGGGTGAAGATACGGCGTCAGTAATGGAAGAAGCAGATGTGGTAGTGTCAATGGAAGACCTGTATGTCGGTCGTCAGCCCCACCTGCCCATTGAGCCTGACGTTGCTGCCGCTTACTACGATGAAAACGGCAATTTGCAGATTTTATCAAAAAGTATCGGTCTGGACCTGCATGCAGCCATGATCGGTGAAGGACTTGGTTTAGAGCCTGGTAAAAACCTGTTCTTGTCTCAATTCCCCGGGGTAGGCGGTACCTTTGGGTATAAGTTTAGCCCCACCATTGAGGCCCTGGTTGGTGCTGCCACCATGGCCACAGGGAAGCCTTGTTTCTTAAACTTCAATTATTATCAACAAATTACCTATACCGGAAAGCGTTCACCCTTCTTTGTTGATATTAAGTACGGTGCTAAAAAAGACGGCAAGATTGTTGCCATGGAAGCCAACTGGGCAGTGGATCACGGTCCTTACTCAGAGTTTGGTGACCTGCTGACCCTGCGCGGTGCTCAGTTTATCGGTGCCGGCTATGGTATTCCTAACATTAAAGGTGTTGGCTACACCGTTTGCACCAACCACTGTTGGGGTTCAGCCTTCCGGGCTTACGGATCACCCCAGAGCTTCTTTGCCTCAGAGACTTTAATGGACGTATTGGCTGAAAAGCTGGGCATCGATCCCCTGGAGCTGAGATATATTAATGCTTATCGTCCCGGAGATACTACCCCCTCTGGCCATGAGCCGGAAGTATATTCTATGACCGCATTGATTGATGCCATCCGGCCCAAATACCAAGCAGCTTTGGAAAATGCTAAAAAGCTTTCTACACCGGAGAAAAAACGTGGTGTTGGCGTATCTGTCGGCGTCTATGGCTGCGGCTTGGACGGTGTAGATGGAGCGGAAGTATGGGTGGAACTGCTGTCCGACGGTCGGGTTCAGGTAAGTACAAACTGGCAGGATCACGGACAGGGTGCAGATATGGGCCTCTTGGCCACCTCCCATGAAGCACTGCGTCCCATGGGTATTAAGCCGGAGCAGATTAAGCTGGTTATGAACGATATGAACTTAGCCCCTGCCGGCGGCCCTGCCGGCGGTAGCCGTTCACAGGTGGTTATCGGCAATGCTGTAATTAACGGTTGTGAGCAATTGCTTAACGCCCTTAAGAAAGATGACGGAAGTTACATGACTTACGACGAAGCGGTGGCAAAGGGCATACCGCTAAAGTATGTGGGCCAGTGGAGCACTGCTGCGGATAACTGCACCGCATGCGACGAAAAAGGCCAGGGCAAGCCTTTCTCCAATTACATGTACGGTGTCTTCTTAGCAGAGGTGGAAGTGGATACCACCACCGGCAAGACTGAGGTCATTAAGATGACTTTAGCTGCTGACGTGGGAGAAATCGTCAACAAAACGGTATTGGACGGACAAATATATGGTGGCTTGGCCCAGGGCATTGGCCTGGCACTGACCGAAGACTTTGAGGACTTGGAAAAGCATACCACCATGCGTGCCTGCGGTATTCCTTACATTAAGGATGTTCCGGACAACATGGAAATCATCTACGTTAACTTCCCCCGCAAGCACGGTCCCTTTGGTGCTTCCGGCGTGGGTGAATTGCCGCTGACTTCGCCCCATGCTGCCATCTGCAACGCCATTTACAACGCCTGCGGTGTACGTATAACCCAGCTGCCGGCGTTACCGGAAAAGATATTGGCAGGCCTGCAGGGTAAAGAAATACCGGTGGTAAGACGTCCCATTAAAAACCCTGATTTCTAAAATACTGAACTTGCTATGTAGAGGGCGGGCCTTCATGCCCGCCCTCTACCATAATTGAAAAAGTTATTTTCACCGGCATGGTTGGATTGTAGTGGCGTACGATATTGTCCGCCCTTTATATACTTATTGCGGTATTGAGGTGGGATAACATGGATCACAAACGGATATTTGAGTTCGAAGAAAAATGTATTCAGGAACACCCCCCGGCTTGCACCACTGCCTGTCCTGTTCATGTGGACGTAAAAAGATTTATGTTGGAAGTTAAAAAAGGCCGCTTTGATGAAGCGATGAATATATATAGAAAGTCAGTTCCCTTTCCCAGAATCATCGGTTCAATCTGTGACCATCCCTGCCAAGAGGTATGTAAACGCAAAGAGGTTGGGGATGCCCTTTCCATAGCTGCCCTGGAGAAAACCTGCATTCAATTAAGTGAGGTAAAACCGCCTAATATAGTGCCTGCACCAAGCAAGAATAAAAGGGTGGCAGTAATAGGCGGTGGTTTAAGCGGTTTAACTGCAACCTTTGAACTGGCTAAGAAGGGCTATCAAGTTACGCTGTTTGAGGAAAAGGGAGTATTGGGCGGAAGGGTAAGGGATTTTCCGGAGTGGATGCTGCCCTCCCATGTCATAGATGAAGAATTGTCAGTATTGAAAAGCCTTGGGGTAATTATTGAATTAAACACCAAGGTGGGAAGTGATCTGGCCTTTGACACCATAGGCAGCCAATACCAGGCCGTTTATTTGGGCACAGGGGGGTCACCCTTAGAGGATAAGTTTACCATTGATCCCATCACCTTTGCCACAGGGAGCGAGGGTGTCTTTGCCGGCGGCACACTGCGAAATGCTAACAATTATTCTCCCATAACATCCCTTTCAGATGGCAAAAGGGCAGCCATTTCCATAGATCGTTATTTGCAGGGGGTATCGCTGACTGCTGCCCGTGAAAATGAAGGGTCTTACCAAAGCCGTCTTTTTACCAGCACCAAGGGGGTAGAAGCTTTACCGGCGGTGCCGTTGGGAAATGACAAGGGTTTTTACAGCAGGGAAGAGGCCATGGAGGAGGCAGGCAGATGCCTGCAGTGCCAGTGTTTAGAATGTGTCAAAGTATGTCAATACATGTCCCATTTTCAGGGATACCCCAAGAAATTTATTCGTCAAATTAACCATAACCTTAAAATGGTTAAGGGCAGGCATGAGGCTAACATTTTGATAAACTCTTGTAGCTTATGTGGCTTATGCCAGAAGGTGTGCCCGGAAGGGCTTAACTTAGGTGAGCTTTGCCACGAGGCCAGAATTGAGATGGTTAGAAAAGGGAAGATGCCTCCTTCGGCCCACGATTTTCCCATCAGGGATATGGAATTCAGCAACAGTGAGCAATGTGTGCTCAGCCGTCATCAGCCGGGTTATCAAAGCAGTGAATATATCTTTTTTCCCGGCTGCCAGTTAAGCGCCTCTGCACCCGACCATGTGGAGAGGGCCTATGCCTATTTAACCGAGCATATTTCCGATGGGGTTGGGCTGATACTTCGCTGCTGTGGTGCGCCGGCCCAATGGTCCGGGCGGTCGGATTTGTTTATGGCGGAATTGCAGAAGATAAAAGAACAATGGCAGCAAATGGGCAGACCTAAAATGATAATGGCCTGTTCCACCTGTTATCACTTGTTTAAAAAAGACCTGCCCGAGATTAAAATTATGTCTTTATGGGAAGCGTACCACCGGTATGGTTTGCCAGAGGCCGGCGGAATGCAAAGGTCAACTGTGGTTGCTGTACACGACGCCTGTACCGGTAGGGATGAAAGCCATGTTCACGAAATTGTGCGTAAAATACTGGGTCAAATGGGTTTCCAAATTGAAGAGCTGCCCACCAGCCGCGACAAAACCCAATGCTGCGGTTACGGTGGAATGATGCAGTTTGCCAACAAAGGCTTGGCCGATGATGTGGTGAAACGCCGGATAAATGAAAGTGCTGCCGATTATGTTGTTTACTGTGCAATTTGCCGCGACAATTTTGCTGCCAAAGGGAAAAAGACCTATCATCTGCTGGATTTAATTTATGGAGAGGCGAATCCCTCTGCCCCCGCTAGGCGTGGCCCTGGGTACTCCCAGCGCCGTGAAAACAGGGTCAGATTGAAGAATAAACTGCTCAAGGAGGTTTGGGGAGAAGAGGTCATGGGGGAAAAAAGTTCCTTTGAAAAAATTAAGCTAATCATTCCGGACGAGGTAAGGGAAATAATGGAGGATCGACTGATACTGGTTGAAGATATCCAAAGGGTGATCGAACACGCTGAGCGGACGGGTAAAAAGATGCTGAACCGCAATACCGGCCGCTATTTGGCCTACCACAGGCCGGTCAGTGTAACCTATTGGGTTGAGTACTTACCCCAGGATGACGGGTATCTTGTTTACAACACCTATTCCCACCGGATGGTTATTAATGAGGAAGTGAAGGCATGAGCATAGCACTGGATTGTATGAAATGCGGCGTTCCTATGGAGCTTGGAAAAGTTGAGGTTATGTATTTAAATAATAAGTTTCCCATTGAGCTTTTGAAATGCCCTAAATGCGGGATGGTTTTTATTCCTGAAGAATTGGCCACCGGTAAAATGCTGGAGGTGGAAAAGGCACTGGAAGACAAATAATAAGCTAAGGTGATCATAATGTGGGTAGACAAAATGTGCAGGTTATATGAGGGAAGTGCTGTCCGTCAGGTTACCGGTGACAGCATCAGACCCGGCGGTTTTCAACTTACAGACAGGGCTTTAGAAATATGTGCACCGGCGCCGGGGGCCGCTATTTTAGATGTGGGCTGCGGGACTGGCGCAACAGTCGAGTATTTAATTGAAAAATATAATTATAAGGCCGTGGGTATAGATCCGTCGGAGGTTCTGCTGGCCCAGGGCCGGCAAAGAAGGCCTGATTTACCCATATCCCAGGCAAGGGGAGAAGATCTGCCCTTTAAAGGGGGCGAGATGGACTGCGTTTTTGCTGAGTGTACTCTTTCGGTAACAGAGCACCCTGATGCCGTTTTAAAAGAATGCCACCGGGTATTGAAGGACAAGGGCCACCTGGTTGTGTCAGACCTATATATTAAAAACCGGGAATTAACCGCTGAACTGCGCAAACTGCCCTTGGCCAGCTGCATTACCGGTGCTACCACCCGGAACGAATTAGAAAAAAAGCTGGGGAAGGCGGGTTTTAAATTAATTTTTTGGGAGGATCATACCGATCTCTTAAAACAGCTGGTCTTTAAAATAATTATGAGCTATGGTTCCATGAATAATTTTTGGCAGCAGGCAGGCGCCGAAAGCTTTGACTGTTGTTGTGTACAGGGGATTATTAAAAGGGCCCGGCCGGGCTACTTTCTGTTAGTTGCCCAAAAACAGTGGGAGAGGAGTTGACCGCATGTCCGATGAAATGTTCCGCATGTTTGAACTGGCCCAACAAAACTACTCATGCAGTCAAATTTTAATGATAATGGGTTTGGAATCCCAGGGTAAGAATAATGACGATTTGGTTAGATCCATGGCAGGTTTGGCCGGTGGCATGGGCTTTTCCGGCGAAAGCTGTGGGGCTTTAACCGGTGGTGCCTGCCTCTTGGGCTTTTATGCATATCCCCATGACAGGTTTGACTTAATGGTTGCAGAACTGGTTGACTGGTTTAAAGAAGAGATAGGAGCCCAGTACGGTGGCATTAACTGCGCCGACATTTTAGGCGATGAACTGCAGTACAAGACAGTGTCTGTGGGCTGTGGCAGCATTGTTTCCGGAACCTTTGATAAGGTTAAAGAAATTTTGCTGGAGAATGGAATTAACCCCAGTGAGGCAAGGTCGTGACCAAGGTAGGCAGAAAAATCTTGATGGAGACAGCAAGCGTATGCCCCCTATGTTTAAAAAAAATACCGGCCCGCAGGGAAATGCATGGAAACAGTGTTTTTTTAGTTAAAGAATGCCAGGAACACGGTACCTTTAAAACTATTCTTTGGAGGAACTCCCCGACGTCACCGGATTACCAAAATTGGGCCAGACCCAAAATACCCAGCCAACCGCCGGTTTCTTTTACAGAGGTCAAAAGGGGCTGCCCCTTTGACTGCGGCCTATGTCCGGATCACAGGCAGCATTCTTGTACGGTATTGCTGGAAATAACCGCCAGGTGCAATTTGGGCTGTGCCTTTTGTTTTGCCAATGCCGGTGACAATATAACCAAAGATGCCGACCTTGATGTTATTAAGGGTTGGTATGAAAAGATAATTTTAGCCGGTGGCCCCTACAACATTCAGCTGTCCGGCGGGGAACCCACCGTTAGGGATGATTTGCCTGAAATAATCAGCATGGGTAGGTCCCTGGGTTTTAATTTTATCCAGCTAAACACCAACGGTTTGCGATTGGCGGAGGAGCCCTCCTTTGTGAAAAAATGCAAGGATGCCGGCTTAACTTCTGTATTTCTGCAATTTGACGGAACAGACGATGAAATCTATACTGCCCTAAGGGGCCGGCCTATTTTAAAGGAAAAGCTAGCCGCCATTGAGCATTGCGCCGAAAACAACATCGGAGTAGTTTTGGTACCCACGCTGGTGCCGGGGGTTAACCTGCATAACATTGGGGCAATTATTGACCTGGCCCTTAATTATTTGCCGACTGTCAGGGGGGTGCATTTTCAGCCGGTCAGTTATTTCGGCCGCTATCCCCAACCGCCCGGCGACAGTGACCGCATCACCATACCGGAGGTTATTAAGGAAATAGCAAGTCAAAGCAAGGGTAGAATTAGTATGGACGCTTTTAAACCGCCGGGCTGTGAAAATGCCCTTTGCTCCTTTCACGGGAACTTTATATTGATGCCCCATGGAGAGCTAAGACCTTGGACCAAACATGAGGGATGCTGTGGTACGGCAGAAAGGGCCGAAAAGGGAGCTGTTAAAGCCAGGAAGTTTGTGGCCAAGTACTGGTCGGCACCGGAGGAAAAGCCCGGCTCCTTAATTAATAGTGGGGGGGAATTTGCCCTTTGGGACCTTTTTATTGAAAGAAGCCGCACCCACTCATTCAGCATTTCCGGCATGGCTTTCCAAGACGCTTGGAATTTGGATTTAGAAAGGCTTAGGGATTGCTGTATCCATGTTATGTCTCAGCAGGGCAAACTAATACCCTTCTGTGCCTATAACTTAACCAACAGTAAGGGACAACCGCTGTACCGTTAAAGGAGGAAGGACAATGAGGGTTACTCCCCTGCATAGCTGGATAGCCGGTAAACTGGGAGTTTCTGACACCTTGTTAACAAGGGAAACCATTGCCCGTTACCAACTGTTAAAAGTACAGCAAACCTTGGAGTTGGCAGTTAACCGCAGCTTGTTTTATCAAAAATTGCTGGCCGGATTTAGGGGAAAGATAAATAAACTGGCAGATTTAAAGGACTTACCCTTTACCACCGCAGAAGATATTAGGAAGAGGCCCCTGCATTTCCTATGCGTTTCTCAAGATGAAATTAACCGGGTCGTAACGCTGCACAGTTCCGGCACCACCGGAGAGCCAAAGAGACTGTTCTTTACCAAAGAAGATCAGGAGTTAACAGTTGATTTTTTTCGTGTTGGCATGTCCACCCTGGTGGGGCCGGGGGACAGGGTGCTCATTTTGCTGCCGGGCAGCCGGCCGGGCAGTGTCGGAGACCTGTTGGCAAAGGCGCTAGAAAGATTTGGAGTTAATGCCCTTCCCCACGGCCCGGTGCAGGACGCCGGGCGCACCCTAAGGGTGGTGCAGGAGGAAGGCATCAATGCCCTGGTGGGTATACCGACCCAGGTGCTGGCCCTGGCAAGGTTTAAGGGTGCAGCCCGCAGCAGTATACCCCTGAGGCTAAAGAGTGTACTTCTCAGCACTGATTACGTTTCTCAAGCCATTCGCCGCCAGCTGCAGCTAACCTGGGGCTGCCAGGTGTATGCCCATTACGGCATGACCGAAATGGGGCTTGGGGGCGGGGTAGAATGTCAAGCCAGGGACGGATACCATCTGAGGGAAGCTGACCTATACTTTGAGATAATAAATCCCGCTACCCTTAAACCGGTTGAGGAAGGAGAAGAGGGTGAGGTGGTTTTTACCACCCTTACCAGGAGGGGGATGCCTTTGATCCGCTACCGCACCGGCGATTGGGCAAGGTTTATGCCCGGCCGATGCAGTTGCGGAACAGTATTAAGAAGAATGGGCATGGTAACCGGTCGTGTCAGAGGCACAGTTCAGCTGGCAGGTGGCTCTTTGACCATGGGCCAATTGGATGAGGCCCTTTTCGGGGTTCAATCACTGCTTAATTTTGAGGCCAGCCTATCATGTTCCCATGGTAAAGATAGGTTAACCATCAGCCCCATAATAAACAGTGAGTTTGATGACAGCATTTGCCAAGAAATCAGATTGGCTTTAAACACCATTCCCACCATCAAAAGGGCGGTAGACAGCGGTAACTTAGAGATAGACATCTCACGGCAACCGAACCATTTTACTGACACCGCCGCAAAGCGTTCCATTAAAGATCTAAGAAAAGGGTGAGGTTAATATGAACAGCTTGTATCAGTCTATGTTGCAATTGCTGGAAGGGGGAGAAAGCTTTGTACAGGCCACCATTCTGGCACAGTCCGGTTCTGCCCCCCGCACCGCCGGTGCAAAAATGATTATTAGGGCGGATAAATCCATAATCGGCACCATCGGCGGAGGACTGGTGGAGGCGAAGGTTCAGCAGTTGGCTGCGGAAGTTTTTAAAACCAGAAAGGCTGTGACCAAAGAATTTAACCTTTCGGGCAGTGATGCAGATATGGATATGATCTGCGGTGGTAATCTGGAAGTTTTGGTTCAATATATGGATGCCTCCAAGGAACAATTGCTTGCTATCTATCGAGAAATTATCAAGGCCATAGAAAACAGAAAAAGAATTGTTTTGGTAACCCCCCTTGCCGACTCCGCAATGGAAGGCAGCCATTCTTTTATAGTAAAGGAAGAAGGCACGCTTATTGGTACCTTTACGGTGCCGGCAGAATGGTTAAGTAAGTTTGCAAGCTGCACCACAGACAGGTACCCGCAAGTATTGAATATAAATGAAAAGCGTTTTCTGGTGGAGCCCGTCAGCACCTATGGCACGGTGTATATATTTGGTGCCGGTCACGTATCACAGAAACTGGCCCAATTAACAACTCTGGTGGATTTCAGAACGGTAGTTTTGGATGACAGAAAAGAGTTTGCCAACTCTGAGCGCTTTCCCACTGCAGATGAGGTGCTGGTGGTGGAGCACTTTGAGCGGGCATTTGAAAGCATACAATTGGAGCAGGAAAGTTACCTGGTAATAGTAACCAGGGGGCATGCCCACGATAAGACGGTGCTGGCCCAGGCTCTCAATACCAATGCCCGGTATATCGGTATGATTGGTAGCAGGAGAAAGAGGGATACAATTTACCGCGCCCTTTTAAATGAAGGGTTCTCCGAGGAGGATATTAAAAGGGTATACTGTCCCATCGGTTTAGAGATTGATGCCGAGACACCGGAGGAAATTGCCGTCAGCATAACGGCAGAATTAATTAAGGTGCGGGCAGGGCGTTGTTAATGGTCCATGGGAAAAACATTGCGGCGCTAATTATAGCGGCGGGCTTGTCTTCACGCATGGGTAGCTTTAAACCCCTATTGCCCTTGGGTGAAGGCACGGTTATTGAAAAGTCGGTGGCTTTATTTAGGATGGCGGGCATCGAGGATGTGACTGTGGTAACCGGCCACCGGTCTAAAGAACTGTTGCCGGTACTAACTCCGCTGGGAGTTAATCTTGTCTTTAACAGGGATTACTCCAAAGGAATGTTTTCATCCGTTAAAGCCGGCGTAGCCAGCCTAAAACCGTCCTTGCAGGCCTTTTTCTTTTTACCCGGGGATATACCCTTTGTGCAGCCACAAACTGTCATATCCATGCTGGAAACCTTTAGCAAAGGGCGGTCAGGCATTATATACCCTTGTTTTAAAGGCGAACGTGGGCATCCCCCCCTTATTTCCACAGCATATAAAGATAGTATTCTATCCTGGCATGGGGAGGGGGGGTTGCGGGCTTTGCTGCAAGAAATTGAAACTGATGCGGTGGATGTTGAGGTAGAGGATGGGGGAATATTGCAGGACCTGGATACACCCGAGGATTATCTAAGGCTTTATAAAAGCTTTGGTAGTTATACAGTGCCCACTGAGGAGCAGTGTTTAATGATATTAAACAAGTCAAGGGTATCGGAGCAGGTGTTGCGCCACTGCAGGGCTGTGGCCCTGGTGGCGGAAAAAATAGCCCTCTCTTTACACGCTGCAGGCCATAAATTAGATCTTGCTTTAGTTGCGTCTGCTGCCCTGCTACATGATATAGCAAAGGGTGAAAAAAACCATGCCCATCTGGGAGCAAAGCGCCTGTGCCAGTTGGGCTATCCCGCTGTGGCGGAAATTGTAGCAAAGCATATGGATATTGTGATGGATGGCCAAGTTACCATTGATGAGGCCGCTGTTGTTTATCTGGCTGATAAACTGGTAAAAAGGGATAAGGCTGTTACCCTGGAGCAGAGATTTAAACACTCAATTGAGAGATATTCATCAAATCCCATCGCCAGGGAGGCCGTAAGCAGGCGATTATGCCTAGCAATGGAGATCAAGAAAGAGATTGAAAGGAAAATATCCCAACCACTGGAAAATGTTATAAAATAATTAAGGAGCCTGGGCATGGTACAAAGAAACATCTACTTAATTAGGCACGGGGCAATAGATAACAAGGGCAGCAAAAGATTTATCGGACAGATCGACTTACCCATCAATGCCGAGGGAATTGCCCAAGCAAAAGGTTTAAAAGGCCGGCTGAGGGACGTCGGTTTAAGTGCTGTTTTTTGCAGTGATTTAAAGCGTTCCATTGAGACGGCAGAGATAATTGCTGAAGAATATGACTTCAAGCCGATTGTTAACCGGCGGCTAAGGGAAATTTCCCTGGGGAAGTGGGATGGACAAAGCTTTGATGAAATACGCCGTCGGTTTCCCAAAGAATTTGATCAGCGGGGCAAAGATATTTTCAACTTTTGCCCACCCGATGGAGAAAGTTTTAAGATATGTAGTGAGCGGGTGTTGGCTGAATATAAAAATATTTTGCAGTCCACCTCCGGCAATATCCTAATTGTTGGTCATGCCGGGGTAAACCGCATAATATTATGCCATCTGTTAGGTATGCCAATGGAAAACCTTTTTCGCATCGGACAGGACTATGGGTGTTTAAATATAATCAGCTACCTTGACAAAGAAAAATACAGCATTAAATTGTTGAACCAGACTTTGTAAGCCTTACTTAAAGCCCCGGGTTACCCGAGGCTTTTTTCAGTGGGCCCATGGCATGGAAGGGTGGCCAGGCCATCAAAAGGGTTATTCCCTTTTTAATTTTGACAGTATAATTAAAGATATACAGGAAAATTATTGGAGGATTTCGTCATGTGGAGCTATCAGCATTGGAAGGACTGGAAATTAGTGGCCAAACTGGATCCAGACAAGACACTGCCGGAGGAGTCCTTAGAAATTATAAAAGGCGGAATGATTGACGCGGTAATGGTTGGGGGCACACAGCGAATAACCTATCATAATACTGCGGGGCTAATTAAGGAGCTTCGAGAATATGGTTATGGGGGGCCCTTAGTACAGGAAATTTCTAATGAAGAGGCTGTGGTGCCCTGGGTTGATGCCCATTTCATTCCGGTGGTGCTAAACACCGGTGATAAGCGCTGGTTGGTGGATGCCCACCTAAATGCCATTAAAAAATACAAGGGCCTAATCAATTGGGACAAGGTGGTAACAGAGGGATATTTGGTTTGCAACCAAAAATCAGCGGTGGGGCGCCTTACCGGAACCGGAAAAGTAAATAGCGAGGATGCCGCCGCCTATGCAGTGCTGGCAGAAAACATATACCGCCTACCTGTTTTATACATAGAATACAGCGGCAGCTTTGGTGATTTAGAATTAATTAAGAAGGTGGCTGGGGTGACAAAAAAGATTCATTTGATATATGGGGGCGGGATTAAAAGCCCGGAACAATTGCAGGCAGTTTACCCACTGGTGGATACTGTTGTCCTGGGCAACATTTTTTACGAAAATGCTGCCCAGGCAAAAAAAATAATAACCACACAAGTATAAGGGCCGTCAGTATAGAAGAAAGTTTGAATTAACAGGGCTCCCTTGTAAATTGGATGGTGGGGAGGTCGCCTAAAAAAGACAGGGCAAGCCCTAGGAGCAATCAAACTCCTGAGGCTTGCCGGGAACAGCTTAAGCAAAGTACTTCTCTAATTTTTTGCTTATGCTTGGAATTGCAAAGATAACCAGGCTGTCATTGGCTTCTAAAACAGTATTCCCTGACGGTATGATTACTTTATCATCCCGCAGGATGGAACCGATCAGCATTCCCTTGGGAAAAGCACAATGGGCTAATTTTCTTCCTACCTTAGATGCAGTTTTAGGCAAAATCAGCTCAATTATTTCAGCTTCCTCATCCTTTAAAAGAGCAAGTGACACAACATCCTCTTTTCTTGTATAGCGCAAAATTTGTGCTGCAGTTGTTATATGAGGATTAATGGCAGCCTCAATATTAATTGAGGAGTATATCGAATGATAGCCTATTAATTCAATTTCAGAAATAATTCTTTTTACACCCAATTTTTGGCCCATAACTGAAGCTATGATATTTGTTCTGTCATCCCCTGTTACGCAAATTAAAGCGTCTGCATCCCCTATTTCTTCTTCGTTAAAATAAGAAAGGTCAGTATTATCACCCTGCAACACAAAGGTTTTTGTGAGATGACGGTGTAATTTCTCACACTGTAATGGATTTTTTTCTATTAATTTTACTAAAAAAGAGTGTTCATGATCTTTTTCTAAAAGCTGGGCCAGTTCAAAGCCAATCTTACCCCCGCCTAGAATTAATACCTTATGAATTCGAATTTCCTCATGGTGTAGTAGCCAACTTGCTTTGCGTATTACATCTGCACTGCCGATGATGTAAACCTTATCATCGGCTTTTACCACATCTTTTCCATTGGGAATAATAAACTTTCCGTCAGTTCTTTTAATGCCGACGATTATACAACCTGAAGGCATTGATAAATCCTCCAGGGGAATATTAGTAATCCCCGCCTCTGAACTGACAGTTGTGGCAATCATTTTAACTCGGCCTTGGGCAAAGTACTCCACTTCAGTGGCATCGGGAAAGTGAAGCATTTTTAGTATTTCATATGCCGCGGTTTTTTCGGGATTTATTATTAAATCAATTCCCAGCTGTTCATTTGTAAATCCTGTTGCAGTGGCATCCACAGCGCATTCAGGATTTCGAACTCTGGCCACTGTAATTGGAACATCAAATTTTTTAGCCAGCATACAGGCAATAATGTTTACTTCGTCCATTTCAGTAACCGCTATTAACATTTTTGCTGTCTTAATTTTGGCTTTTTTAAGAACATCTATGCTGGCACCATTATCATTAAGCACCAGTATACCGTACTCTTCTGTTAGTTGAGTAGCTTTTTCAGGATCCTTCTCAATAACAATTACCCTTTGACCCTTTTCGGTTAGGTTTCTGGCCAGTTCAGAACCTACTTGCCCTCCGCCTACAACTATGATATGCAAGTGAACACCCCTCTAAATGGTATTTATTTCTGTTTGCGGCTTTTATATAATAAGTTTGCTATTTTAGGTGCATTTTTAAATAAATACACTCCTATTAACGATGTTGTTATTATGTAAATACCTGCCGAAGCCCTCAGTGCAGGTTCTGCTAAAGCTGCTATAATTACAGAAAACTCTCCCCTTTGAAAAAAGGAGAATCCACATCTAATGGCCCCTTTAGAAGACAGACCATACATTTTTCCGCCGTAATAGCCGACTAAAAATTTGCCCACCAAACCCCAGATAATTAAAAGTGTTAACAGTGCCAGGGGGACACCGCCTTGTCCAAAGGAGATTGTTGTGCCGAACCAGAAAAAGAAAAAGGGCAGACTCAGGTCTTTCATTGGTACAACTATCTTCTGTAGTTGCTTAGAAGTACCGGTTTCAGAGAGCATTACTCCTGCTAAAAAAGCTCCTAAGAGCTGTGAAAGTCCCAAATAAATTGCCACCCCTGAGCAGATAAAGGCCACAGAGACAGCAAACAAGGGGATAAAGTCCGTTGACATATAGTGCTGTAAAAACAGATCCAGTCTTTTAAATACATAGTGGGCAATTAATATGGCAGCTGCGGAAAGTAATGCCACCTTTAGCAATATACCCAATAACAGTGTTCCTGTAATACTCTCATAAATAATCAGCCCGGTTAATACAGATACCAATATTTGTGAGGACAGGTCTTCAAATACTAAAAGTGCCAGACCGAATTCAGACTCCGGAGTGTTAGAACGCTTGGTTTCTTCGGTCACCTTTACTGTTATTGAAGAACTGGTACCATAAGCCACCCCTCCAATAATCAGTGCAGCCATTAAATTAAGGCCAAAGATGTATGCTAAAACAAAGCTTACACCAAAATTTAATACTATATCCAGTATTCCCACACGCCATATTCTTCTTGATATATTAAGGAGTCGATTTAAAGGAAATTGTAATCCCAAAGAAAAAGACAATAAAACGATGCCTATGTTAGCAACATGTTCGAGGGCAAAGATTTCTTTTTCAAATAGAAAATGCACCAATCCTATTCCCAAAAACATGTAGGCCAGCAAAGACGGAAACCGTAGTTTTTGGGAAATATAATTCACAACAAAAAATAAAAAGAGGAATAACCCTCCTAGAAGGAATAGATATTCCATTGTACCCCCCCATGCCGTTGACCTTGCGCACAAGTCATAAGGCACATTTTGTAATAATTGTAATTATAATTGCTCTTAAAAAAATTATCAAGAAAAAGCTTTGTATATTTAGGGACTGCAATGCAGGGTGAAGAAGCCCTTAAACCCTGCAATCCAAGGGTTTAAGGGCTTCTTTGTGTGCAGTTATAATACGTTATTTAGATCTAACAGCAGCCACAGCTGGTCGTCTTTCTTTACTACGCCTCGCAAAAAGTCCATGTTGTCGCCCACTGAGGTGGGAGGCTCGATTTCTGATTCGGAATAACGCCCCACTTCCAGTACACAGTCTACTATCATACCAACCTTTTGGCCTTTATTTTCCACCACCATAATGCGGGTTTCTTCGTCTGCTTCTTTTTCGGGTAAACCCAGACGGCGATTTAGGTTGATCACCGGCAAAATAGTGCCCCGCAGGTTGATAATTCCTTCTAAATAGTAGCTGCCGTTGGGTATACGTGTAACTTCGGTCATACGTATAATTTCTTGAGTTTCTTCAATGGGCAGTGCGTATTTTTGGTCGCTCAATTGAAATACAACCAATTGCCCTTCGCTTATTGCTACCGACATTGTAATGCCCCCTTTATAACGTTAAAAATTGGTTGGCCGCTTAACGAACCACTACCCCAGTGACCCATTGTGCCCTGTGGTAATGGCTTAGTATAATATGCAAGGTAATAAAACTATTTTTCGACATTAGTTATGGAGAATCCTTTCTACAAAGCTAAAATATGCAAAATTGGAGAAGTTTTCTTATTAAATTTTCAGTAAATTAAGATATTTGCTGTTGACTTAATAGCCAAATGCCGGATATAATGGGTGTAACAACCTGAGGAATGCGGGGTTATCTGCATCCAAGGGTGAGACAATTTAGGTAGTTCCCTAAGGGAAGGGCCTAGGCCTGAGCCAAGGGGTGCACCGGTGAGAGAGTAATGCATTTTATACCGTATATTGGTATGGCATTGCCTTGTTTACCGCCATTAGTGCGCCCGTTTCCTTAGGAAAGCGGGCGCTTTTGTATTTTCCAATCTTGTTAGGAGGGGTATTTATGGCTCGCAGAATAGGCGTGGTGGGCATTGTGGTGGAAGACCGCAACAAGGCTGCGCAAATTAATAATATCCTCAGTGATTTTGGGGACTTGGTCATTGGACGGATGGGGGTACCATATCGGGATAAAGAATTAAGTGTGATCTCCTTAATAGTGGAGGGTACCACAGATCAAATCGGTTCGCTGACCGGAAGATTGGGCAACATCAAGGGGGTTCAGGTGAAGTCTGCATTGAGCAATAAAACTATCTCATAAAAGGATAAAAAGAGGACGGTGATTACTATGCAAGACACCCCCAGGGGTAACAGGTTGCATATAGCCATATTTGGCTGCAGAAATGCCGGCAAATCCAGTTTAATCAATGCTTTAACCAATCAGTCAATTGCACTGGTATCCCAGGTGCCCGGTACCACCACTGATCCGGTATACAAATCGATGGAATTGCTGCCGGTGGGGCCGGTGGTAATTATTGATACGGCCGGCATAGATGATGTGGGTCACCTTGGTGAACTGCGGGTGAAAAAGTCAATGGAAGTGTTAAATAAAACAGACCTGGTGCTGTTAGTGATAGATGCTACCCGGGGGGTGACCCAATACGACCTTGATTTAATAGAGCGGTGTAAGGCTAAAAATTTGCCGCTTGTGGCGGTAATCAACAAGATAGATCTTGCTGCTTTTCAAGCTGAATTAGATGTGCCGGTGGTGGAGGTAAGTGCCCGCACCGGTCAGGGAATTAAGGATTTAAAAATCAGTATTGTTAAAAATGCTCCCTCTAAATGGGATGACCAAAGTATCATTGGTGATTTGCTGCAAGCGGGGGACACAGTGGTGCTGGTGGTGCCCCTGGATTTAGCAGCCCCCAAGGGCAGGCTGATACTGCCCCAGGTGCAAACCATAAGGGACATTTTGGACCACGGTGGTATTGCGGTGATGGCCAGGGATACTGAATTAAAGCAAACGCTGGCCAATTTGGCAGTGAAGCCGAAAATGGTGGTAACTGATTCCCAGGTATTTAAAAAGGCAGATGCCGATACCCCATCGGATATATTACTTACTTCCTTTTCCATTCTCTTTGCCCGCTATAAAGGGGATTTGGAAATGTTGGTGGCGGGAGCCAAGGCCATTGATGATTTAAAACCCGGTGATAAGGTGCTGGTGGCAGAATCATGTACCCATCACCGGGTGGAGGATGACATTGGTACGGTTAAGATTCCCAATTGGCTGTGCAAGCATGTGGGTGGTGAACTGCACTTTGACTGGGTGAGCGGTAGCCATTTCCCGGACAACTTAGCGGAATATAAACTGGTGCTGCATTGCGGGGCCTGTATGACTAACCGCCGGGAGATGCTGTCCCGTCTAATGCAGGTACAGGAGGCCGGGGTACCCATAGTGAATTATGGAGTGGCAATAGCCCATCTGCACGGTATTTTAAAGCGGTCCCTGTCACCCTTCCCCAATCTGGCAGGGCAGTTGTAGCGGTATTGCTCACACAACCACACAAAGGATTGCTAAAGGAGGGCTCATGAATGGATAACAAGTTTAAATCAGCTTTGAAAAAGGCAGTATTACAACATGATTTGTCCAAAGAAGATGTGGTCACCTTATTGAATGCGGCACCGGGTGATGAACAGCAGCTCTTATTTCAAAGGGCGGATCAGGTGCGGCAGCGGTACCATGGCAACGGGGTGCACCTAAGGGGTATAATCGAGTTCTCCAGTTACTGCAAAAATGATTGCTATTATTGTGGGTTGCGTCGCAGCAATAAGGACATACACCGCTACCGCATGACGGTGGAGCAGGTATTGGATGCCGCCCGGCAGGCTTTGGAAATGGGTTTCCGTACCATTGTGCTGCAGTCAGGGGAAGATCCCTGGTATAATGTGGGCACCATAGCTAAAATGATTTACGGCATTAAAAAGATGGGTGATGTGGCGGTTACGTTAAGCATAGGTGAACGGTCTAGGGCGGAGTACTACCTCTTGCGTTTTGCCGGGGCAGATCGGTATTTAATAAAGCATGAGACCAGCGACCGCAATTTGTTTAACAAACTGCGGCCCGGCACTGATTTTGACAGACGCATACAGTGTTTAGAGTGGCTTAATGAAGCAGGTTTTCAAGTGGGTTCCGGTAACATTATTGGTTTGCCGGGCCAGACAATTGAATCACTGGCCGATGATATTTTGCTGCTGAAACAATTAGATGTTGAGATGGCCGGCATCGGGCCCTTTATTCCCCATGACCAGACGCCCTTGGCCGGTGCCCCCCACGGTGATTTGCAGCTAACCCTTAAGGCTTTAGCGGTGACCAGGCTGATGCTACCCCAAACACACCTGCCGGCCACCACTGCGGCAGGGACACTGCACCCCAGGGGAAGGCATATGGCTCTGAATGCCGGGGCAAATGTAATTATGCCTAACGTTACCCCGCTGGAGTACAGACAGCTGTACCAAATTTACCCCAACAAGGCGGGCTCAACAGAGCAGCCCCGCCAATCACTGGAAAATATTATAAGCATTATCCGCGAGGTGGGCAGGGAAGTGGCCCAGGACAGGGGAGATTCCCCCAAGGAGCGGTTTCAAATATCCATTTAAATTTATCCGGATGACCGGAGGAAGGTAGGGATAATTATGGCAGTAAATTTACTGGAAAAGCAATGGCAGGCGGCGGATTTTATCAATGATGAGAAGATATATAAGGACTTAGAAGCGGCCAAGGTTTTATCCAAGGAGGAAGTTAAAGAAATAATAGAAAGGGCACGCAAGGCCAAGGGACTTACCCCCGGTGAGGTGGCCGCCCTGCTGCAAACGGAAGATGAGGAACTGGTGCAGTTAATGTTTGACGCTGCCAGTGAAATAAAAGATAAAATTTACGGCAAGCGGGTGGTCTTGTTTGCTCCCTTGTATGTAAGCAACTACTGTATTAACAACTGTGTGTACTGTGGCTACAGGCGGGATAATAAATTTGTGCGCCGCAAGCTTACCATGGAAGAGGTGGCAGAAGAGGTCAAGGCCCTGGAGGAGTTAGGTCACAAACGACTGGCCTTGGAAGCCGGGGAACACCCCACCGAATGTTCCATTGATTACATCCTGGAATGTATTGATACCATTTATAAGGTGAAATTAAACAACGGCAGCATCCGCCGGGTAAATGTAAACATTGCGGCCACCACAGTGGAAGACTATGCCCGCCTGCTTGAAGCCGGCATTGGTACCTACATTTTGTTCCAGGAAACATATCACCGGGAAACCTATAAAAAAATGCATCCCAGTGGACCGAAAATGGACTACGACTGGCACACCACAGCCATGGATCGGGCCATGCAGGCAGGGATAGAAGATGTGGGCATTGGAGCCCTCTTCGGCTTGTATGACTATAAGTATGAAGTTTTGGGACTGATATATCATTCACTGCATTTGGAAGAAAAGTTTGGCGTAGGTCCCCATACAATTTCAGTGCCCAGGCTGCGGGAGGCTGTGGGGGTATCTATAAAGGACTTCCCACACTTGGTATCAGATGAAACTTTTGAAAAGATTGTGGCTATTTTGCGTTTGGCAGTTCCCTATACCGGTTTAATTTTATCCACCAGGGAAACCCAGCAGACCAGGGATAAACTGCTAAATTATGGCATTTCCCAAATTAGTGCCGGCTCCTGCACCGGTGTGGGCGGCTATAAAAAGGAAGCGGAGAAGAAAAACTGTGGCTGTAAAGTAGAAGAGAGGCCTCAATTTGCGGTGGAAGACAATCGCAGCCCCGATGAGGTGCTGCGCAGTGTGTGCCAGTCAGGCTTTTTACCCAGCTACTGCACCGCATGCTACCGCCAGGGCCGTACCGGAGATCGCTTTATGTCGCTGGCTAAAACCGGAGAGATACAAAATGTTTGTCAGCCAAACGCCTTATTAACCTTTAAGGAATACCTAATGGACTATGCCTCCCCTGAAACCAGAAAGGTGGGAGAAGAGACCATTAAACAACACCTGGAAGAAATAAGCAACGATAAAATTCGCAAACTCACCGAAGAAAGGCTGGAGTTAATAGAGCAGGGCCAAAGGGATCTTTACTTCTAATCATGCAAAGGGAGATTAAGCCCAGGCGAGCCAAATGGTTTGCCTGGGCTTAATTTACATAAATCTGCCAGCAGGGAAATGCCGCTTACTTTAGAATTTATATAGCTGTAACAATTAATTAACAAACGAGGTATCAAGACACAATGTTTGGTGCATCAAACTACGGCAAAATACTTTTAATGGCTGTGGCATTGATGTTAATCACCGGGGCCCATCCAATTAACAGTGAACCGGAAGTTGATGATATGACCACTGCCGATAGGGGTGTAACCATTGTGGACACTGTGGATGATCGGCATGAGGAAGAAGTTGCGGATGCTGAGGAAGAAATAGAAGAAGAAGCAACAGAAGAAAAAAGGGAAGAAGAGCCTGAACAAGAACTGACACAAGAACCGGAGCCGCAAGAAAAGGCAGTGCAGGCGATTAATGATCTGGCTCTACCTGCTTTTAACCAATATGTGCTGAAGATCATCAATACATATCAAGGCAGAAGCTACCCTTACCTACTAAATAACGACTACCAGAATTATAACGGTGTAACCACCACCTTGGAATATCAGGGCCAGGTGCTGGCCCGGGCCCATCCCAGCGGCAACAGGGCCAGCCATTGTTCCGGCATTACCTTTGAAGTATTCTTCAAGGCAATGCAACAGAGAAACAAAGACCTGGGCCTGGATCCCAATAACTTTAATGGCTTAAGCTACAAGCAACTACAAGATTTTTTACTCACCTGGTATGTGGCCAGCGGTAATAAGGCCAACAGCAACATTGCCGTTGCAGTGGAAAGGTATGGCCTGGGAAGAAGAATTGACAATCTTGAAGATGCCCTCCCCGGGGACTTTGTGGACTTTAGCAGAGAAAACGGCACCGGCCACACGGTGGTGCTCATGGATTGGATAAGGGATGCCCAGGGACGTATCATTGGTATTCATTACTGGTCAAGTCAACAGTCAACTAACGGGATAGCCTACCGTAAAGAATATTTCAATGTGCGCAATGCATCCGGAAATAAATATGGCAAGGTGCGTACCGATATGGTGTATATAGCAAGGGTACAAGCCTAGAAAAAATGCGACAGGAGGCCCTGTCGCATTAAGCCATTTGTTTTAGTCTTTCTACCCGTTCCTTAATTGGCGGGTGGGTGCTAAATAGCCTGGTTATGCTGCCGCCGGCCAGCGGGTTGACGATGAAGAGGTGAGAAGCGGCAGGGTTTGCCTTTTCCATCCTGATTTGGCGGGCAGCCTCTTCTAACTTCAGCAGTGCATTGGCCAGGCCATGGGGATTGCCGGCAATGGCAGCCCCTTCGGCATCGGCGCCGTACTCCCTGGAACGGGATATGGCCAATTGAATGATGGTGGCGGCCAATGAAGACAATATGGCTACAAACAGCAAACCAAAGGGATTGTTGCCCTGCTCATTATTACCGCCAAAGCCGCCAAGAAATGCCGTCCACTGCAGCATATTGGCTATCATGGTAATGGCACCGGCCATACTGGCAGCAATGGTGCCCACAAGAACATCACGGTTTTTAATATGTGCCAGCTCGTGGGCAAGAACCCCCTCCAGTTCCTCCCGGTTAAGCATTTTTATTAACCCCTCTGTCACTGCCACCGCAGAATTTTCCGGATTGCGTCCGGTGGCAAAGGCATTGGGCTGTGGAGATGGGGTGAGATACAAGCGGGGCATTGGTAAACCGGCCCGATCAGCAAGGTTGCGCACCATGGCATACAGTTGAGGGGCCTGTTCTTCCGAAATGGGTTTTGAATTAGTCATTTTAATTGCTACCTTATCACTGTTATAATAGGTATAAAAATTTAAAGCAAAGGATATTAACAAAAATATTAATGCCCCGGTTTGCCCGCCAATGGCGTTGCCCAAAAGCACCAGTAAGATGCTCAGCAGGCCCATTAATAGAAATGCCTTGAAATTACTCATTTTACATCCTCCTGTTCCAAACTCCCATTAATTATTATGTATATCCTAAAAACAAATTTTTACGTCAGGTAGATTAAACCACCCAAATATTATAAAACCGCTCTGAACAGAGCGGCAAGGTAATGCTATCAGTAGCGTTTATTTTCTCTTGTTATACTGCATGCATTGTCTTTGGTGGCTTCGTGGATAGCCTTATAGTAATCGTCAGCCCCTTCAAACTCTTCCCCTACCAAAAACTCCATGGTCACCCCACATATTTTAGAGATTTTTTGCAGGTGTTCATAGTCGGGATAGAACCTGCCGGACTCCAATACATTGACTATATGCACATTTTCGTTTAGGTCGTCGGCAAGCATTTTTTTCGTATAACCGAAGCCTATCTCTGCTGATTTATTCATACGGGCCTTTCTTATATTCATCCCAATTAGTGAACTACTTAATAGAGCCAATTCGGTCACTCCTAGTTAGCATGCTAAAAGACACTTATGTATTGAATTATATTAAATATCACTTTAAAATGTCAAATAAAGAAAATGGTTGATATTGCAAGAATTGAACTATTGCACAAACAAAAACTGCTCATTACTCAAATTTTAGTGAAATTATAGTATAAAAAGCTCTTAACAGGCGCAAATTATAGTTACTCCGCTTTGGTGAGTTCTATCTCTCCCCGTCCAGCTTTTGCTGGACTTTTTTTTACGGGGAGTGCCGTGCCGGCCCATGGTATAATTTTGGGCAGTGATAAAAATATTAAAAAGGGCTTGAAAGTTGTTGAGCTTTCTGCTATTATAATACTTGCGTTCAATGAAGTGTGTGCAAAACAAGATGGCGGGATTTAGCGCAGTTTGGTAGCGCGCCTGCCTTGGGAGCAGGAAGCCGGGGGTTCAAATCCCTCAATCCCGACCAGTGTAAAAGAGACGAGAATTTTTTAATTTTCGTCTCTTTTATTTATCTTTTGGCAGTGGTTTGACTGAGCTTTTTTATCATTGCCTGTGCCCATTTAGACAAAATACTAATATATGCCAAGTATTATGCTGCCCCTATTGGCTAAATACTAATGTCGGACCACTTGACCGGCTAAAAACTGAATACTGTCGTTATTTCTACACAAACTGTCTTGACAGCAAGGCATATGTTTTGTTAAAATAACAATCGTCATGGCAATCGGGTGATGCACGGCCCCTTGGTCAAGTGGTCTAAGACACCGCCCTTTCACGGCGGTAACACGGGTTCAAATCCCGTAGGGGTCACCAGTTAATATCGGAGGAGTTCCCGAGTGGCCAAAGGGATCAGACTGTAAATCTGACGTCGGACGACTTCGTAGGTTCGAATCCTACCTCCTCCACCAAAAAAATAGATATTGGGGTGTAGCCAAGCGGTAAGGCAGCGGTCTTTGGAATCGCCATGCGTAGGTTCGAATCCTGCCACCCCAGCCAAAAAAGCAGCTCTAGATTGAGCTGCTTTTTAAATTTCACCTAAGTACTGGGGCGATTAACCCCTTTAGTTTTATACAGGCGCTTATAGTAAGAAGCCTTCCCTGTATCCCAGGGATTGCGGTAACCATATTGAGCGGTTTCGGCTGCGGGTTCGCCGCTGCCGGCCTTTTTCAAGATGCCTTTAACACGTCTGGGCATAAAAACAACCTCCCTAAGTTTTGTTAACTTAGTATGCCTTAAAATATAATAAAATATAGGATAAAGATAGTTGGTAGTAATCCTCTTAATTTGATATAATTTATTAAATGTTTGGTAGGGGGATGGGAATGAAATCAAATAAACTAATTTTGATGGGCGTGGGTTGTGCGGCGATTGCCGCTTCCGTTTTATTAGATTTAGGACAAACTGCAAGTTCAATACTGATGGGGATAGGCCTAGGAACTTTAATTGTAGCCGTAATTAGGGGAGGCGGTTGCTGACAGCGGTAGTGGCACAGGCCTGGCAGGTCTGTTATAATATATATATTACCGCTATAATATTGACAACTAATAGATACTGTGTTACCATAAAACTTGTCACTTAAACATAGTGCGGTGGTGGCGGAATTGGCAGACGCGCTAGATTCAGGTTCTAGTGGGCGTACGCCCGTGGAGGTTCAAGTCCTCTTCACCGCACCAAAACTAATAAAAACTAATACCATGCGGTGGGGCGGAATTGGCAGACGCGCTAGATTCAGGTTCTAGTGGGTGTACGCCCGTGGAGGTTCAAGTCCTCTTCACCGCACCAAAAGCCCTGTGCACAAAACAGGGCTTTTTATATTTGCTGCTGGATTGATTGGATAAACTCTCTGTTTACGGTGTTCCAATGGGCCACCAGGCGATAGGTAAACTCCTCCCACAAATTGTTGCTGGGTGATATTGTTTCATAAATAACTTGAAATAAGATGGTAAGGGCCTTGTAGTAATGCTCATCCCGCACCGTTTTAGAGATATTACTATGACGGATGGTGTTAATAGACTGCATTATTTCAGATTTTGTGCCTTCATCCATGCAATTATAAATGAATTGCTGGTCAAGATAAGGTAAAATTTCTTCAAACAGTTCGGTGCTCTTACATATTAACTCCATGGTGGCATGATTAGGTAAGGCCACCAGCGGTAGAAAGCCGCCTTTACCCATACATACCAACACCAGCAGCCGGTCAAAGGTTAATTCATCCGGCAGCAGCTTTCTAATTTGCAGCAGCTGCCTGCGAAATTCTTTGGATTTTTTTAAAAGCTCATCAAGGGCTAAGTGCATACAATCACCCCCTGGAACTTCAATTCTATAAATGGATAAAATTTCCTTTGGTATATTTTGACTAGTTTTATCAAGTATGATCTTATTTTCTGGAGAAATACTGTTGTTATAGAATATCAGGAGGTGATTAAAATGGATATGTCTAGAAAAATTGCCATGGCCGGTCTGGGTGCATTGGCTGTGACTAGAGAGAAAGCAGAAAAATTAATAGATGAACTGGCTGAAAAGGGGGAAATGAACAGCGAGGAAATCAAACGTTTTTTTAATGAGCTGGTGGATAAAGGGCGCCACACCAGAAATAAATTTGCCGACAGCATGGGTTACACCCATGAAAATGACTACCACAGTTTGGAATTAAGGATTAGCCGTATTGAACATATGCTGGGTATTGAAGCTGAGCACCCTGACCGGTCCTATGATGAGGCACATTTTCATCAACCACAACGGGGTAGCAGGCGGTACGGCAGGCAAAGATACGGCAGACAACAACAGCAGCGCTATTATACTCACCAGTGAAATAATGGCCGGTGGTACTCTTGGTGGGGTGGACAGACTTGTTCACCCCATTAATGCTTTTCGGTGTCGGAAAAGTGCGGTAGAATTGTATCATATTTGGGACAACTCCCCATATGTATATTACATAATACCGGTATGGGGGGATGATCACTGGTGAATAAAAGGGTAAATTATTGTATATATATTTTTACAATATTTATGATGCTGTTGGTGGCAGTGCCTGCTTACAGCGCAGCCGCTGCCGAGGAGCTGTCCCCTGAAGGGAATAAGCTACCGGAAGCGGAAAAGAATACCGAATTGGTTTTATTAATAATTGCAGACGGCTTACAGGCCAGTGCTTTAAGCAAAACCGCTTCACCAAATATAAAAGGTTTGGGAGCCGCCGGCCTTTATGCTGAAAGTGTCACTTCGGTGTTTCCCGAAGACACGCAATCAACAATAAGCAGCATCCTCACCGCTGACAACCCGGCAAACCGGCAAAATGCCACCGGCATTCTGTCAATCTTGAAAGAAAAAAATATTAGCAGCTCACTTTTTGACGGCAGTGAACAATTTGGCCACTTAAAAGACCTATTGACCTTTGTCGGAGAGGGCCCCTATAAGGGCAGTGATAAACTGGTTGCTGACAGCGTAATTGATCAATTGAGTAAAAATGAAACCTATTTTAATCTTGTTATCTTTCCGGAATTGAGGAAGGTGCTGGAAGAGCACGGGGCAAACAGTGATGAATATTTAAAACAAGTGAGCAACACCGATAATCAGGTGGGTCGTATTTTGCACTACTTGCACACCAGGGATATATTTGATAACAGCCTAATTGTTGTTACCGGTACACTGGGCCAGCCGCCCCTGGTAATGAAAGGGCCGCAGCTAAAGGTCGGGGCTGTTATACCTCCTGTTAACATCACTGATATCAGCCCCACCCTGGCCTACCTAATGGGTTTAAAACTGACCGGCGGCAAGGGTATGGTAATGTACAACGCCATCAAACCCAGGCAAGATCGTACCGAGGCCTATTTGCTCAGCCAGAGGGTTAATGACTTAAGCCATGCCTATGCCAATGCATTAAAGGAAAAGCACAGGTTAGAAGAAGAAAAGGCCGATGTAAATTTGCAGCAGCAAAAACTCTCCCATGAAAAACAGCAAATACAGCATGAAATAGATGTGCGGGATCAAGAAATAGCCGCCTTGACCGATAAGATTAGCCATATGAAGACCGGCGGTATAATTGTGCTGGTGCTGCTGGCTGTGGGATATGTGGTGGAATACCGAATATTGCGTAAAAAGTTCTTAATGTTTTAGCCGGAGTGCGCTCCGGCTGATTATTTGTTATAATGATCGCATGTTAAATAGTTAGCTACTTATTAGGAAACGGGGGGTTATGGTGGCAGTGCATGATTTGGCAAAACAGGTGGCGGTAGATACCGGTCAACTGACATTACGTTGCTATGGGTGTGCCAGGTGTAGTGCCGGTTGTCCTGTTTCCTTTGCCACGGATTTAAAAACCCACCAGGTAATAAGATTGGTGAACCTAGGTCAATTGGACAAGCTGTTGCAGAGCAAGGCAATTTGGCTGTGTGCCTTTTGTAAAACCTGTAAGCAGCGGTGTCCCAATGACATAGACGGTTCTGAGGTGATCGATTGGCTAAAGCATAAGGCCTTGGAGAAAAAGGTGACACCGGCCCTGCCCAACATACCGATTTTATATGAGGTATTTATGGATTCGGTGGAAAAGCTGGGCCGGGTGTATGAAGCCGGCTGGATAGGTGTTTATAAAATTAAAACAAAAACATACACCAAGGATTTAAAATTGGGTTTAAAAATGATTAAAAAGCGCAAAATCAAGCTCTTGCCGGGAAGAATTAAAAATTACCGGCAGATTAAAGAGATATTCGAGCGCGCCCGAAAGGGGTAATGACGGATGAAGTACAGCTATTATCCAGGCTGCTCCCTTTGCTCCACCGCTTCGGAATACAACCTGTCTTCTGAGGCCATATGCGCTAAACTGGGCATAGCTTTAGAAGAAATAAACGATTGGAACTGCTGCGGTGCCACGGTGGCCCATGCCACCAGTGCTCATTTGTCGGTGGCCCTGCCGCTGCGCAACCTGGTACTGGCCGAGCCCCAAGGCTTGGACGTGGTGGTGCCCTGTGCAGCCTGTTATCATTGGCTGCGGGTGGCCCACCACCAGGTGGTTGAGAACACCCCCGCCGGCAGGCGGGCCAACCAAGAAATGGCTGCGGTGATGGGGCAAAAATACCGGGGCAGTTTACAGGTAAAGCACCTTTTAGAGGTACTGATGGAGCCGCAGGTGTTGGCAATGATAAAGCGGCAGTTAGAAAAACCCTTAACCGGTTTAAAGTTGGCTGCCTACTACGGTTGTTTAATGCTTAGGCCCGGCCATGTGGTGGCCTTTGACGACCCCGAGCAGCCCAGGCAGTTAGACAATATCACCACTGCCCTGGGTGCAGAGGCGGTGCGCTGGTCAGACAAGGTGGAGTGCTGCGGCGGCAGTTTTACCCTGGCCGAGTCAGGGGTGGTCAGTAAGCTCAGTGCGGATATTATTTCTGCCGCCCGTCGGGGCGGGGCAGAGGCAATAGTAACTGCCTGCCCCTTGTGTCAGGCCAATTTGGATACCAGACAGCAAGAGGGCACACCGAAAATGCCGGTGTTTTACATCACTGAGCTGATGGGGGTGGCCCTGGGCATGCCCCAGTATAAAAAGTGGTTTAAAAAACACCTTGTGGACCCGATGCCATTACTTAAGGAAAAGGGACTTGTTTAGGACAGTGTTAAGGTTATTAAGTGTTTAATTTTTTACCAGAAAGGTTGATGGCTGTGAAACAGCAAAGGGTTGGTGCGGTGTTGGTGGTTGGCGGCGGTATTGCCGGAATGCAGGCTGCCGCTGACCTTGCCGAAGGCGGCTTTCTGGTTTATTTGGCCACTGCCGATGACTCCTTGGGGGGCCGCATGGCCATGCTGGACAAAACCTTCCCCACCAATGAATGCTCCATGTGCCTGTTAGGCCCCCGCATGACCGGGAGCCTCAGCCATGCTAATATAAAGCTAATAACCCGAGCCACCCTTGCGGAACTGCAAGGTGAGCCCGGCAATTTTAATGCGGTGCTAGATCGGCAGCCCCGGTATGTGGATGAAAGCCGCTGCACCGGTTGCGGTCAATGTGCCGAGGTATGCCCGGTAAAGGTGACTGATCAATTTAATGGCGGCCTTTCCCGGCGCAAAGCCATTTATAAGCAATTTCCCCAGGCGGTGCCCAACAAGTATGCAATTGATGCGAAAAACTGTATTAACTGCAAGCGCTGCGCCAAGGAATGCGGCACCGGTGCCATAGACTACAGCCAGCAGCCGGAACAACTAACCATCCCGGTGGGGGCAGTGATATTGGCACCGGGATTTCAGTCATTTGATGCCACCGTTCTTGGTCAATACGGTTTGGGCCATTACCCCAACGTGGTAAGTAACATCCAGTTTGAGCGTATGCTGTCTTCCACCGGGCCCACCGGCGGGCAGATCAGGCGCCCATCCGATGGGGAAGTGCCGAAAAAAATAGCCTTTATCCAATGTGTTGGCTCCAGGGATTGCCGCCCTAACCAGGGGGCAGAGTATTGTTCCGGAGTTTGCTGTATGGCTTCAATAAAGGAAGCGGTAATTGCCAGAGAACATCATCCGGAAATAGAGCCCACCATATTTTACTTGGATATACGGGCCCATGGAAAAAACTTTGACCGTTATGTGGAACGGGCTAAAGAGCAAGGCATTACCCTGAACAGGGCACTGATATCGTCAGTTAAGGAAGACCCTGCTACGGCCAACTTAACCCTGCGACATTATTGCCGGGGGGAGGTGCTGGCGGAGCAATTTGATCTGGTGGTACTGGCCAGCGGTGTTCGCCCGCACCAATCGGCAAAGGAGCTGGCCCGGGCGGCGGGAATAGAATTAAACCGGTATGGGTTTGTAAAAACAGATGAAGCAAACCCCGTTCAAACCACTAGAATGGGGGTATTTGCCGCCGGTGGTTTCATCGGCCCCCGTGACATTCCGGAAACGGTGGTGAACGGTGCTGCCGCTGCAGCCTCTGCGGCCCGGTTGCTAAAGGATGCCAGGGGTACCATGGAAGAGGTGGTGGAATATCCACCGGAGCTGAATGTTATGGATGAAGAAGCCCGGGTGGGGGTCTTTGTATGCCGTTGCGGCACTAACATTGCCGGGGTGGTTGATGTTCCGGCAGTGGTGGAGTGTATCGGCAAGCTGCCGGGGGTAGAGTATGCCTGTGAGTTTACCTACAGCTGCTCACAACAGTCCCTGCAGCAAATTACAGATATTATTCGCCGCCGGCGGCTAAACAGGGTGGTGGTGGCTGCCTGCTCCGTCCGTACCCATCTGCCCTTGTTTCAACAGGCCATTAAGCAGGCGGGGCTAAACCCTTACTACTTGGAAATGGCCAATATCAGGGACCACTGCTCCTGGGTGCACCGGGAATACCCCGATGCGGCCACCCGGAAGGCCAAGGATTTAACAGCCATGGCCCTTGGTAAAGTGCGTGAGAATAAACCACTGCACCCCCAGCAGGCACCGGTTGTCCAAAGCTCACTGGTGGTTGGAGGGGGCATTGCGGGCCTCACCGCTGCCCTTTCACTTGCTGACCAGGGCTATGGTGTCTATCTGTTAGAAAGGCAGCCCCGGTTAGGGGGCATGGTGCAGCGGCTTCCTTTATATAATAAAATCCTTGAGGATAAGATAGCGGCGGTGACGGAACACCCCAACATTACTGTCTATATGGATGCTCAACTAAGGGAGTGTGCCGGCAGAATAGGCAGTTTTACATCCACCGTACAAACAGCAGGCGGTCAAGTGCAGCTGCAGCACGGCACAGTGATTATTGCCACCGGCCATGAACCTGCGGAGGTGGACCGGTATCTGTACGGCAAGGATCGGCGGGTAATTACCCGGCTGGAAATGGAAGACCGTTTAAATAAAAAAGAACTTGAAGATATAGATAAGGTGGTTTTCATTCAATGTGTCGGTTCCCGGGAGAAGGGCAGGGAGTACTGCAGCCGCACCTGCTGTAACCAAACGGTGCGCCAGGCACTGGAAATAAAAAACCTACGCCCCCATACATCGGTGTTTGTCTTGTACCGGGATATGCGCACTTACGGATTTGCCGAAGGCGATTACCTAAAGGCCCGGGAGCAGGGGGTAATATTCATTAATTATGCACCGGAACAGCCGCCCAGGGTGCAGAGCAGTGATAGCCACCTGACGGTGGATATTTATGACCCCGTGGGCCAGGTGCAGTTAACACTGGCGGCAGAACTCTTGGTGCTGGCCAACGGTGTGGAAGCTGCAAAGGATTTGCACAAGCTGGCCGGTCTGTTTAAGCTTCCATTAAACGAGGACCGTTTCTTTGTGGAAACCCATGCCAAGCTATCGCCCTTGGATGTGCCCAGGCCGGGTATATTTATTTGCGGTGGCGCCCATTCACCCCAACATGTGGCTGAAACCATAGCCCAGGCCCAAGGGGCGGCGGCCAGGGCGGCGGCGGTGCTGTCTAAGCCCCACCTCTTGGCCGGCGGTTCGGTGGCCCGGGTGATAGCAGAAAAATGTGCCGCCTGTTTAACCTGTGTAAGGGTGTGCCCCTTTAGTATCCCAATCATTGGCGCTGACAACACTGCAGAAATAAATGGGGTGCAATGTCAGGGCTGCGGCACCTGTGCCGGGGCCTGTCCCAACGGAGCCATAGTGCTGGAACATTATCATACCAACCAGTTAACAGAAAAGGTGAAGGCCATGTTTGGCTTAGGAGGTGGCAGAGCATGAGCGACTTTAAACCGAAAATCATAGCCTTTTGCTGCTACTATTGCGCCTATGCTGCCGCCGATGTGGCCGGATCGCTGCGGCTACAGTATGCGCCGGAAGTAAGACTAATAGAAATGCCCTGCTCCGGGCGAGTGGACCCGGTGATATTGCTGAAGGCCTTTGAGGAAGGGGCCGACGGCGTATATGTGGCCGGCTGTTTAGAGGGAGATTGCCACTTCTTAAAGGGCAATCTGCGGGCCAAAAAACGGGTGCAATATGTGCAAGAAAAACTTGCCGAACTGGGAATAGAGCCGGAGCGGTTGGCCATGTATAACTTGAGCGGCGCCCAGGGTAATGTCTTTGCCCGGGTGGCCGATGAATTTACCCAAAGGATAAAACAATTGGGGCCCAGCCCCATCAGGGGGTGTGGTAGATGATTATTGCGGAGCAAAAGCCGATAAGCGAAGTGGCTGCCTTTATCGACAAATTTGATAGGGTGCTCTTGGTGGGCTGTGGGGGATGTGCCAGTGTATGCCTGGCCGGGGGCGAAGCCGAGGCAGAAATGCTGGCCACCGGGCTGCGTATTTTACGCAAAAAACAAGGGGGCAGCTTAGAAACCCTTGTCACCACCGTCACCCGCCAGTGCGACCCTGAGTTTATTGAAAAACTTTCAGATACTGTGGACACTGTGGATGCAGTGATATCTTTAGGTTGCGGAGTGGGCGTACAATTTTTGGCCGAGCGCTTTACCGATAAATTGGTGCTGCCGGCCCTAAACACCGCCTTTGCCGGCGGTACCGTCAGCCCGGGCCTGTGGGAAGAGCGCTGCAGCCTGTGCGGCCAATGTATGCTGCACCTCACCGGAGGAATTTGCCCAATAAGCAGATGTGCTAAAAGCATACAAAACGGCCCCTGTGGCGGTTCGCAGTTGGGCAAGTGTGAAATTCACCCTGATACCCCCTGTGCCTGGCAGCTGATATATGATCGTTTGGTAAAACTAAACCGGCTGGACTTAATGTTAGAATACCGCCCGGCCAAGGATTGGTCCCATGAGCGTTCCGGTGGCCCCAGACGGATGGTGAGGGAGGATGCACAGCTATGAAAAGCGGAAGTAAACTAGAACAGGTACTCACCGGGGGCCGGTTTGCGGTGACTGCAGAAATAGGCCCACCCAAACATGCCAATGCTGAGGGCATTATTAAACACGGCAAGGTGCTTAAGGACTATATTCATGCTGCCAATATCACCGATAACCAAACGGCCATTGCCCGGCTATCCAGCATTGCCGCCGGTGTGCACCTGCACAACTGTGGCTTGGAACCGGTAATTCAGGTAACCTGCCGGGATAGAAATCGCCTGGCCATACAGAGTGATTTGCTGGGGGCATATAGTTTAGGTCTGCGCAACGTCTTGTGCTTATCCGGAGACCACCAAAAATTTGGCAATCATCCCCAAAGTAAAAACGTTTTTGATATTGATTCCATTCAACTGCTAGATATGGTGCGGGGCATGCGGGATGGTAAAAAGTTTCAGTGTGGGGAGGAAATTAAGCAGCATCATCCAAAATTTTTTATCGGTGCCGCTGCCAACCCCTTTGCCGACCCCTTTGAGTTTCGGGTGCTGCGACTGGAAAAGAAAATCAATGCCGGAGCCGACTTTATTCAAACCCAGTGCATCTTTGACATGGAGCGCTTTGAAAAATTTATGGCCATGGTACGCCAACGGGGACTGCACAAAAAAACCTATATCTTAGCAGGGGTTACCCCGTTAAAATCTGCCCGGGCGGCAAAATTCATGCAGCAGCGGGTGGCAGGGATGCTTGTTCCCGATGAAATAATTGAACGGATGGAAAGGGCCGAAGACCAAAGGGCTGAAGGGATAAAAATATGCGTAGAGCAAATTAAACATTTGAAAAAGATAGAGGGTGTGGCCGGAGTACACATTATGGCCATCGCCTGGGAGGAAGTCGTGCCTGAAATAGTAGAAAAAGCGCTGTAACAAAGTACCCCTGTTGAGCAATAATAACAGGGGTTTTAAACTTATCTGTTTATGGGGTGAAGCTGATGAAAATAGTAATAGCACCTGATTCTTTTAAAGAAAGTTTAACGGCATGGGAAGCTGCCGCCGCCATGGAAAGGGGTTTTCGGGAGGAGCTGCCCGCTGCCGAAATTGTAAAGGTACCGATGGCAGATGGCGGTGAAGGCACGGTGCAATCACTGGTGGATGCCACCGGTGGTAAAATTCTTAAAAAAGTAGTTACCGGCCCCTTGGGGCAACCGGTGGAAGCCTTTTACGGCATATTGGGAAGCGGCAAAACAGCGGTGATAGAAATGGCTGCAGCCTCCGGCTTGCACCTGGTACCGGCGGCAAGGCGCAACCCGCTGGTTACCACCACCTGGGGCACCGGGGAATTGATTTTGGCGGCTTTAGACGAGGGAGTAGAACACATCATCATCGGCATCGGGGGCAGTGCCACCAACGACGGCGGTGCCGGGATGGCCCAAGCCCTGGGGGTAAAGCTGTTAAACCATGGGGGAAGTGACATCGCTTATGGCGGCGGGGCACTGGCTGAACTAAGCTCCATTGATATGTCGGTTTTAGATAAGCGCCTAAAGAAGGTAAAACTGGAAGTGGCCTGTGATGTGGACAACCCCTTGGTGGGTCCCAATGGTGCTTCGGCGGTTTACGGTCCCCAAAAGGGTGCCACTGCTGACATGGTAAACACACTGGATCAAAACCTGACTAACTACGCCAATGTAATAGAAAAACAATTGGGTAAAGAGGTGAAAAACCTTCCCGGTGCCGGCGCTGCAGGGGGACTGGGGGCCGGGCTGGTGGCTTTTTTTAACGCCGAGCTTAAAAGAGGGGTGGAAATTGTTATTGCTGCCACCAACCTAGAAGAAGATGTAAAAGACGCTGCCCTGGTTGTCACCGGGGAAGGTGCCATAAACAAGCAAACAATTCAAGGCAAAGTCCCCGTGGGGGTGGCTAAGGTGGCTAAAAAATATAAGATTCCGGTAATAGCTATTGCCGGTCTGCTGGCCGAAGACAGCCCTGTGGTGCACCGGCACGGCATAGATGCTATCTTTAGTTGTATAAATACTGTTTGCAGCTTAGAAGAGGCTTTGGCCAATGCAGAAGAAAATATCTACCGCTGTGCCAAAAACGTTGCCGCGGTCTGGAAAATGGGCAAAAGCTTTTAGAATTTGTTTTTACCTATAAAAAAAGCGACAGGGGCAAGACCCTGTCGCAAGCCTGCAAGTGCTTTTAATAATCCCCACCTTTTAAATTCTTACCTATCATATAACCCATATAGCCTACACCCATAATTCCTATCAGGTGAGAAACCCAAAAACCTGTTTTAGGGTAAGCCCAGGTGGTGCCTTCCAGTGGATAATTATCTTCCTGTTTGCGGTTCAAAAACAATTTTTCAACCCCCCTTTTTAATATGTAGTTTTTGAAAGAGGGAACAAAAGTAAACATGTAATATCAAGCAATTATATTTTTTTAACCATTGGGCAGGTATCATCATCTTTGTTTACTTTTACCAGCGGTTTAAAACCTAGTTGATGCCAAAAAGGAAGAGTGTTGTGATCCCAGTCTTCCGGATCTATTGTGGCATCAACAGACATAAATTGGCAACCCAGGGATTTGAGTTCATTTTCCAGCATGTAATAAACCTTTGTTGCCAGGCCTTTATGTCTCAACTGCCGGGGAATTTGATAATAGGTAATGTTACCTTGTTTTTGAAAACGGTTATTTACTTTAATATCGAAAATTAGCAAAAAAACATCTTCGGAATAGTGATCGCTGTTTTTGCTGCTGGTGATAAAAATGCTATTGGGAAATAAAATGTGACGTGCTAAGTGCAGTTTGATATTTAGTGTTTTTTCTGCAAAATGAAGCACCTTTTTTTGTACTGACAGCGGGATGTCACATGGCACCTTAGACCCTTCTTTCTGCTAATTTACATAAATGCTTCTACTAACAACGATTATTCCCTTCTTTAATTAATACGACAAAAAAACTAGAAATGTAACAATTACCAATTAATTGGCATATTAATACAAAAATGGAATAAAGGGGGGATTAATTATATGGATAATGCCCAATGGCTGATGGAGTTTAAAAAACAATATGAAGATAATCAAGGAAAATGGAAAGGTGGCAAGCCAATGAAAGAGAAAAAGGAAAACTATGGAAAGGCACTGGAGCATTGTAGAAAGAAATTTAAAGAGTGCGCCAAGTATGGTAAAGATGCCGATAAGTGTCGGGAGTACTATAAAAAAAGATATATGTACTACAAAGGCAAGTTAGAGCAAGGCAAAGGTGGCCCTGTAAAGGATGGGCCGGTTAAGGATGGCCCGCCGAAAAAGGATGCAGCTAAGCTACCCCCGAAGAAAGAAAAGCCAAAATGCTCACCCTCTAAACCAAGTAAAAAGCGCTGTCCTAAGGCTGAACGTTGTTTGTTAAAAACTCTCATAAATTTATGTCAAAAACAACAAAAACATAGCTGCTAGCTAATTAGGGGTGCAGGGGTGGACCTTATGGTTCACCCCTGAAACGATGACCCAGGTGAACCCCTTGCCGGAGAGTAAAGGCCTTAGCAAGGAAAAATTTCATCCGCAAGGTAATTTTTGCTTGAAATAATTAAAAATAGTTGTGATTATTAAACACTTACATTATTTAGTCTTTAAGTTATTCAAGAAATAACCAAAAAGCATTTACAAATATTATAAATACATGTAAAATTATATAAACGTATTGGCAAAAATATTATTTTGAAAATCCGGGCAAAGCGATCGAAAGGTCGTGACGCAAAGCTATGGGCCTAAGGCTATAATGCTATGGTTGCCAGGTTGCTTAAATAAGGTGACGTCTCTTTTCGCAGAGAGAAGATTTGTGACGTTTATTTGGCGACCTGTTTTTTATGTAATTTAACTAGGTCGCCTTTTATTTTATCTAAACATTTTCTGGTATAAAACAAGACTAAAATTTTACCGGTGTCCAAGTTGGACTAGCGTAAGCCAAGCTATTATCATGTTTGCGTTCAGGAGGTGAAAAACATGTCTCGCTATACCAGTAAAGATATACAAAAAATTGATGAACTCATACAAAGGGAATACGGCAAAAAAACTGCCTATACAGTGGCATGCCTGGCGGGCAGCAAATACAGTGCCTACCTTGTCAGGACCAGGGCCCATAAAATGGGATTTAAGGCTTTGAAAAAGAATGTGGAGTGGTCAAGTCAAGACATAGAGTATATAACCAAGAATCATCGGAAGCATTCGATGATGCACATGGCAAATTATTTAGACGTAGAAATTGGCTCCATAAAGTCTTTGCTGCTTTCATTGGGACTGGAGGTAAAGAAGGAGGTAGCGTCCGGAAAAGAAAGACGCTCCTTAAGAATGGCACTGGGTGGGGCTGTGGATGAAATAGATTACCTCCTGGGTTCAAGGTGGGATTTCCGTTAGTCTGTCCATTGGCTGAAATACAAACCCAGCGGCACAACCGGCTAAAAAATCTTTGGTTGGGCCGCTCTTAGGTTTATGACCGGTAAAGACCGTGTGCACCTTTTATTTAATCTTCTACCAAATTATGTTTAATGGCAAAAAGTGCTGCCTGGGTGCGGTCGTTAACCCCTATTTTTTGAAAAATATTGGTGAGGTGGTTCTTCACAGTCTTTTCGCTTATATAAAGCACATTGGCAATATCTTTGTTGGCCAGGCCTTTGGCCACCTGATGCAGCACATCCAGTTCCCGGTCAGTTAAGCCGTAATGACGATGTTGTTGATCCCGCTGGTTTGCCAGGCGGTTAAACTCTTGAAATACCTTGGTTGTGAGGGAAGGGGGAATAAAGGATTGCCCGGCTGCTACACCCCGAATGGTCTTAACTAAGTCGTCGGGGCTGACATCCTTTAACACATAGCCTGAAATACCACAGCGAATTAACTCAAACAAATATTCCTCTTGATCGTGTATGGTCAGCGCTATAATGCCTATATGGGGTTTTTCTTTTTTAATTACTCTGGTGGCCTCAATGCCATTTACATTGGGCATGTTTATATCCATTAAAATAATATCCACATCGATGTTCCGGGCCAGCTCAATGGCCTGGGCACCGTCTGCCGCTTCTCCTACCATTTTGAGATCCGGTTCCATAGAAATTATTTTTGCCAGCCCTTCTCTCATCAATATGTGGTCATCTGCTATTATAAACTTAATTACTTTCTTGTTCTTAGCCATCACATCCATTAATATCCTCCTCCCGGGCTCTTATATGGGTACAAACAAACTTATCTCTGTGCCCTGACCAGGGGCAGACTTAATATTTAACTTACCCTTTAACAATTGAATGCGCTCTCGCATACCGACCAAACCAAAGGCTTCATCTCTTTTTTCAGCCAGTATTCTTTCTTTATCAAAACCTTTGCCGTCATCCCTAATTAAAAGGCTGACTTTCTTAGACAAAAATTCTATTTTAATTACCGCTGTTTTAGCACCGGAGTGTTTTTTAATATTGGTTAATGACTCTTGTATTACCCTGAAAAGGGCCACTTCCAGCCAATTGTCTAACCGCCTTTCCCGGCCGAATACTGCCAATTCCACATATATACCATACTGTTCATTATACTGCTCTATGTATCTTTTTAAGGCAGGTATAAGTCCTAAATCGTCCAGGACCATGGGACGAAGATCAAAAATAATCTTTCTTACATCTTGTAAGTTGTTGCGTACCAAGTCTATTAAACTACATAATTCATGCTGCACCTGGGAGGGGTTTTGCTCCAGTAACTTAAGGCAAAACTCTGCCCGCATTACAATGTTGGCCATGCTTTGGGCCGGACCGTCGTGGATTTCCCGGGCTACCCGTTTGCGCTCTTCCTCTTGGGCTCTAATAATAGATAAGCCCAGTTCCTGTATTTGCTGGATGTCACCTATTTTTGCGCTTAGGTCTTCTAGGTCGTTTGTTAAAAACTTTAAGGCAACACCGATGTTAGAAATCAATTCCTCGGTACGAAGTACGGCCCTTTCTAACATTTTTAACTGCTGTTCTAAATTATCCCGCTGCTGGCGCAATAATATTTCTTTCTCACGCTGGGCATAGAGCTCGTCTTTTACCCTGTCTGCCCTTTCATAGCATTCCCTAAGCTTATCTTCGCCATAAAGATGAAAGTTTTGACTTACTTCAGCCAGCTTGTATCTGGCCTTTTCAAATTTTTTTTGTAGTTCATCCACCTTAATAATAATTTCGGTGGTTTCCTCTTGCACCTTTAACAACTCTATCTTAACCCGGTGGTAATCTTTACGGGCGTCTTCACCGATTTGATATATCTGTTCTTTACTGTTTTCCACTGCCCTAATGGCCTTTTTTATTACCTCGTCCAGTTGCTTAAGATCTAACATATTTTGTTCACCCTTATTTTTGCATAATACAGCCGGCGACTAACTAAGTATTCTATCGTTTTCTACAAAGTCCTGCCGTTATACCGTTTGCATACTTGTTAATAAAGTTAATTTATTAAAGATTAAAAAAACCGGTTACCAAGACCGGCACCGGTGACCCTGCTACTTTGGTCGTAGTCTTTTTGTGGGCCAAGAATGCTATTTTACTTTCAAAAACACAATAAAATACCAGGGCAGCTTGCCCTGGTATTTGTTAGTTTTATTGACAGGAATTTACCCCACCGATAGCGAAAGCTAATATATAACCTATGATACACCACTGTTTAATTGGTTCATCAGCTGTGGAAAGTTTTTAAATGCATCGGTTTCGTACTCTTCAATGCGGCCCTTATCACACAAGTCAGCAAATTTACCGTCTATAGGCAGTACAGCCAGCATAGGCAGATTTAACTTATCAGCCGATTCTCCGTGACCTTTACCAAATATTTGCGACTCTTCTTTACAGTGGGGACATACGAAGTAGCTCATATTTTCCACCATACCCAGTATTGGTACCGGAGGTTCTATAAGTTCTACCATGCGTACCGCCTTACGCACCACCATGGAGGCCAAATCCTGTGGAGAAGTAACAATTACCAGTGCGTTTAATGGAATTTGTTGCATTACAGTCAGTGGTACATCGCCTGTGCCCGGTGGTAAATCCAGCAGCAAGTAATCCAGTTTACCCCATTCTACATCGGTCCAAAATTGTTTAACTGCACCGGCGATAATAGGTCCGCGCCAGATAACAGGATCATCTTCGTTTTCTAAAAGCAGATTTAATGACATAATTTTAATGCCCAGCAAACTGCTTTTGGGTGGCTCAAAGCCAATGCCTGTACCTTTGCCGGGCCTTTCAACAACACCGAACATTTTGGGGATGCTGGGGCCTGTGATGTCGGCATCCAAAATGCCCACCTTATAGCCTTGTTTAGCAAGGCTCACTGCCAACAAAGAGGTAACCGATGACTTACCTACTCCGCCCTTGCCGCTCATGACGGCAATGATGTTTTTGACCATGGTAGAATCGTTGGCAGCTAACTTTTGCGGTGCGGAACAACTGTCAGGGTTTGAACTGCAGGTTCCCGATTGATTGTCTTTGCATGTGGAACAACTGTTACTCATTGTGTGCTTCCTCCCATCTCAAATGAACATTGTTTCATAACCATAATATTACTGCTTGCATTTAATGTCAATATATTTATTAAGATTAATTGGCTGCTATATTTGATGGTTAGACCGGAGCATTTGGGAGGCATTTTTATGCTAAAGCGGCCTGGGACAGGGAATAAGGGTGAACTGTTGATGTAAACCTGTGTTAATATGTTAAAACGGACTTAAGACCTGTGGACAAATTAACCTTAGGTGCCATAAAATATATAAGGTTAACTTAAGGGGGACGGTGACATCATGAAAGTTAAAAACAGCAAAGCGGTAAAAAAATACCGGGGCGGCAATATCACTGCCGCATTTGGAGCGGAACTACTGGTGCATGGAACCACCGGTATACCAAACCTCCTTTTAAAGTATTATAAAAAGATGGATCTTAGTGACAGCGAAATGATGCTCTTGATTAACCTAATTAGGTTTCGTACCAATGAACAAAATCTTTACCCCACAGTGGAGGAATTGGGCCAATGGGTAAACGGCGGGGCAGAAAAGGCAGCCTACTTACTGGAAAGGTTATTAGAAAAGGAGATAGTGGCAATTACCCAATATTATGACTATGGTATGGATGCAGTGGTGGACGGGCTGGACTTTGAACCGCTGTATGAAAAATTATCTGAGCTTTGGGCCTGTGACAAGGTGCAAGAAATTGAGCAAACCGAAAATTTATTAGATAAATCAACCCGGAACAGCAAGGTGATTTCGGAAGATGTGCCAAGCTCGACCCTTGATGAGGGACAAGTACTGAACATTTGTACCGTCTTTGAACGGGAGTTTGCCCGACCGCTGTCGCCAATAGAAGTGGATCGTATTCGTCAGTGGGTAAATGAGACCGACAGTGTAATTATTATGGAAGCACTGCGGCGGGCGGTGTTAATGGGCAAAAATAACTTCCGCTACATAGATGCCATAATTATGGAGTGGCGCAAAAATAATCTGCGTACCCTGCAAGATATTGCTAGGTATGATGAGGAGTTTCAGCAGCGTCGGGCCAGCCGGGGGACAGTGGATTTTAAAAGGCAGCAAAAAAGCACCGGGTCGCCCCAGGGAATGGACGAACGCAAAAAAATGTTTGATTCTTTGCTAATGAGTTAACTAAGGCGGTGTTCTTTATATGGCAGAATGTGAGTTATGTGGCGGCAGAGGTTTGATCATAAAAAAAGGAGTGGCTACCAGGTGCCCCTGTATGAAAAAAAAGGCCTTTAAGGCTGTTTACCGGCGCTCTGGCTTGACACCCTTGATGCAGCAGTGTACCTTTGAAAATTTTAATTTTCAATATTATGCCGAAGATAAGTTTGATGAAGTAAAGGGCTACAGCTATGCCCAAACAGCCCGCCTAACTTACAATGCAGCCAAGGAATTTACCGAGCGTTTTTTAAAGGATCCCCATACCGAGGGGTTAATGTTTACAGGACCGGTGGGCAGTGGTAAAACATATTTGGCCTGTTGTATTGCTAACGAGGTTATACAAAAGGGCAGCAGGGCCCTATTTGTGGTGGTACCCGATTGGCTCGATCAAATACGGTCTACCTATTCGCCCCAAGGGGCCCGGGAAGTAAATGAGCAAACCCTGATTGATGAGGCCCGTGAGGTACCGCTTTTGATTTTGGATGACCTGGGAGTACACAATTATACCCAGTGGACTGTTAATAAGCTGTATTCCCTTATCAATTATCGCCTTAACCATTGCTTGGCGACCATTGTCACCACCAATTTAACGGCTTTGGAACTTTCAGAGCATTTGGGTGAACGAACAACTTCTCGGCTGTTTCAAATCTGCAAGGCTTATCGTTTGCTGGTGGACAAGAATATAAGGTATGTGAATTATTTAAGAACCCCCTAATTGCAGGGGGTTTTTTATTTTTATGGTATAAATTTCCTGAATATGGACATACTTATCATGACAAAATATGCACGAGCCAGAAAGGAGGAAAAAATGAACATAAAAATCCGTTTGCTCGCCGTTACATTGGCAACTGCCATGGTACTTTTATTAGTGCTCAGTGGGGTGGCGATGGCAGGTGAGGATACGGTGCCGCCAGAAATTCAGATTGCCCTTGAAGAGCCGTCTGAATCTGGTAACCTTTACGTGGTACAGCAAGGAGATACGCTATATGCAATTAGCAGAAACCATAATATTACAGTGGGCACATTGATGAGGCACAATGGTTTGAAAACCACTACCATTTGGCCGGGACAAAAATTATACCTGCCCCACAGTGACCAAGCAAAGGTGGCAGAGGTGCTATCCCGCAGTAATTACAATGTCACCAGGGATGATATTATGCTGATGGCACGTTTGATACATGCCGAAGCCCGCGGGGAAAGTTTTATGGGTAAGGTAGCGGTGGGGGCGGTGATATTAAACCGCATTGATAGCCCACTTTTTCCAAATACAATTCGCGATGTGATAATGGAAAAAACATCGCATGTTTACCAATTTAGCCCGGTGGGAGATGGGTCAATTAATTTAGAACCGTGCGAGAAGTCAATTGAAGCGGCACTGGAAGCTTTAAGCGGCGTAGACCCCACAGGCGGCGCACTGTTCTTTTATAACCCAGAAGCCACCACAGACCAATGGATTCGTTCATTGCCTGTGGTAACGCGAATTGGCAATCACTTGTTTGCATCCACCCGGGCGTAAAGGGTATGGCTCGTTGTAAACGGCGGACTTTGTCCGCCTTTTTAGTTTGTGCAGTAATTTGCTTAATTATTGGTAATAATTTTAATAGCTAAATATTTCTAAAGGGGTGAGCCGGTGAAAAATAAATGGCATCTTATCTTGCTGATATTTTTATCTTTCTTAATGCTGACAGGATGCAGCCTAAAGGGCTTGCCTGACCCACAGGTACCCGAGGCCTCAAGGGTGCTGGACTCCTCCGGGCAGTTAGTCACCACCATAGGGGAGCAAAACCGTATTCCTGTTAATTTAGAAGATGTATCACCCCATATGAGCCAGGCCCTGTTGGCAATAGAAGATACCCGGTTCTACAATCATAAGGGAATAGATGTGATGGGACTGGCCCGGGCGGCATATGTGAATTTGCGCGCCCGGAAAGTTGTAGAAGGTGGGAGCACCATCACCCAGCAGCTGGCTAAAAACTTATACCTTACCCATGATCGTACAGTGGTACGCAAACTGAAAGAAATGTACTATGCCATACAACTGGAGCGGCATTATACTAAAGATGAGATATTAAATCAGTATCTAAACGCCGTTTACTTTGGGCAGGGGGCTTACGGTGTAGAAGCGGCAGCGAGGATTTACTTTCAGAAAAAGGCCTCAGAGTTGACATTGGCCGAAAGTGCCATGTTGGCCGGTTTTGTTAGGGGGCCGGGCATTTATCCTGAACCGGGCAACTTTGATCTTGCCAAGGAAAGGCAGGCCCTTGTGCTGCAGCGAATGGCGGAGGTGGGATATATTTCAGACACCGAAAGGGAGCAAGCGGCAGATGAAATTATTGAATTAGCTGTGGCACCATTGGCTACCCGCCGGGCAGCATATTTTGTGGCTGAAATTATTGAAGAGCTGGGAAGCATTCTGCCTGGCGGTAAAGAAGCCATATACACCCAGGGCTTGCAAATAGAAACCACCTTGGATTTAAAAATGCAGTTGGCTGCTGAACAGGCTGTGGCTGAAATACTGGAAGACAGAGACGATGAACTGCAGGCAGCCCTGGTGGCCATAAACCCAGAAAACGGACATATAACTGCCATGGTGGGTGGCAGAAATTACGGAGAATCACAGTTTAACCGGGCCTTGGCTAAGCGACAACCGGGCTCTGCCTTTAAACCATTTGTTTATGCCACTGCCCTAGAGCAGGGATTAACGGCGGCAAACACTTACTTTTGCAAACCCACAGAAATACCTCAACCGGTGGGTGAACCATATCGTCCATCGGATTATGGGGAAAAATATCACTACAGGTCTTTCACCCTTAAAGAAGCCTTAAAGATATCCGATAATGTGGTGGCAGTGCAGGTGAACAATCAGGTGGGGCCCAGGGCGGTGGCAGATCTGGCAAGGCGTTTGGGCATACAGAGCAAACTGGACCCGGTGCATTCTTTGGCCCTGGGTACTTCAGAGGTATCCCCTTTAGAGATGGCCTCAGCCTTTGGGGTCTTTGCCAATGGAGGCATTGCCGCTAAGCCAATTTACTTCACCAGGGTGATGGACAGGGACGGCCAAGAGTTGATCAGCAGGCGCACTGAACTTAGCAGGGTGATGGATGAGCGTCATTCCTATATTATTACCGATATGATGAAAAGCGTATTTGAGCCGGGGGGCACTGCAGAACATTTGTCTAGGATAATAAACCGTCCGGCAGCGGGCAAAACGGGCACCACAGATAACTATAACGATGCCTGGTTTGTGGGTTATACCCCCCAGGTTACGGCAGCGGTTTATGTGGGTTACGATGTTGGTAACCAGGAGGAAGGGGGTACCAGACCGGTGGGTACGGGCAGCGCGGTGGCAGGTCCTATCTGGGCCAGTTTTATTAGCAATGCCTTGAGCGATGAAACTCCCGAGGATTTTACAGTTCCGTCGGGCATTGTTTTCCGGGAAGTAAGTGCAAGGGACGGTTTACTGCCATCCCCGGCCACCGCCGATACTATAGAAGTGGCCTTTATAGAGGGAACAGAGCCGGTGATAACTTCCACCGGAGACAGACGCAGGCCTGGGCCGGGGCAGTCTCTTAGGGAGCCGGACCGATTTGGAGAGGATGAGGATGAAGACGAAGGAGATGAGTTAGATTTAGAAAGGCAGCGATTTACTTTTCCCTGGAATACTTTGTTACGGGGCAGGAAATACAACTTTTTAAATGGAAATTAAATAGTATTCCTTAAATTAATTACACGGCCCACCGATGGCGGCATTACAGGGGGTTAGAGAGTTGTCAAGGGACCTATCTCTTCTGCTGGCAAAAAAGTTTAATCTTAATGAAGAACAAGGGCAAATTTTAGTCACCCCCATAAGAAATTTAAACCGCCGCCAAAGAAAGATATTGTTTGAGGAATTAAGGCCCAAGCAGCGGGATATGCGCATCTATTTAGAGGAACAGTACTACCTGCAAGGTGAAGAGCAAAGGCAGCGATGGGTAGATGAGACAGTAACCAGTATATTTAATAACGGTGGCGAGCCCAATACAGTGGATGCACTTATGATGGAAATTGTAGGAAGGATAGAAATATTGCACCGGGTAAAAAAGCGCAGTATAAAAACCCAGCAACCCTTAAAGGCCATGTCCGGCAGCGGTAGCTTCACCTTTTTTATAACCATTGTGGCAGTGCTTACGGCAGTTGTACTGCTGATTATGAACATATAAAATCCGAGGCAGCTACCTCGGAAATCTATTTAAGCGGCTGTGTCCGGCAGTCACCAAGACCTTAGCTCAGAGAAGCTTTCTGTGCTGCCAATGCCGCTTCAACCATGTTTAATGGGTTGGTATCACCTATATAGCGCAGTGTGCCATTTTCCTGAAATCTAACGGTTGCCTGATAACGCCCGTCGGAAAAGGTTAGTAAACCGGTGCTGGTGCACCAGCTTAAAGGGCGTAAATCCAGGTGATTACCTTCCCAATCCTTGCCAAAGGGCGATGCCTCAACATAGGCAATGGCTTCTTCGGTGGTTAAGTTCGTAAACCAAGTTTCTTTCATTGATTTTCACCTTCCTTGAGTAGTAATTTAATATATGGACTGATCTAATATATGGTATCTTGTCCGTTAATTCACAAGAGTATACAAATTATTGCAGGCGATGTCAAAAGGGAAGAAAGGTTTTTATGGTGCAAGTACCTTAAATAAAATATAAAAATCCGGTGATAAGTGACAAATGTTTGTACTTTTAATCTCAAATCATATAACCGCCGGTTAACAGCTTAGTAATTTGAGTTATATATAACAAAGAAGAATAATACGAATAAAGGACAATCCAAGACAAAAGGGAAAATACTTATATTATTCTCATGTTTGGCTTAAACTTTTAGGAAAGGGGGGACGAAGGTGGATAAGAAACAAGCAAAATTAACCCAAATGACCAAAGCTTCCGGCTGAGCGGCCAAAATCGGGCCCGATACCTTATCGCAAGTTTTGCGATGCTTACCTCGAATAAATGACCGGAATCTATTGGTTGGCCTTGATACGTCAGATGATGCCGCCGTCTATCAAGTAAGTGCTGATGTGGCCGTCATCCAAACGCTGGATTTCTTTCCGCCCATGGTCGATGACCCCTTTGTGTTTGGCCAAATTGCAGCTGCCAACGCCCTCAGTGATGTATACGCCATGGGTGGCAGACCGGTACTGGCTTTAAATATTGTTTGCTTTCCAAGTTGCCTACCCACCGATGTGCTTGCCGAAATTCTAAAGGGCGGTGCTGATAAGGTTAATGAGGCCGGTGCAGTGATTGCCGGGGGTCACTCGGTGCAAGATGATGAACCCAAATACGGTTTGGCAGTCACTGGCTTGGTGCATCCGGATGAAATGTTATCAAATGCCACGGCGGCACCGGGTGACGTACTGGTACTTACCAAACCCCTGGGCACAGGAATAATAAATACCGCAGTGAAAGGTAATTTAGCAGATGATGAAGCTATTTCTCAGGCAGTAAAGTATATGGCGATGCTAAATGCAACCGCTGCCCAAGGGATGATTGAAGTGGGGGTAAATGCCTGTACCGATATTACCGGCTTTGGCCTGCTGGGCCACGCCGCAGAATTGGCCAGGGCCAGCAAGGTGGCCCTGGAAATATGGGGCGATAAATGTCCGGTGCTGCCGGGGACAAAAGAGCTGGCCCGAATGGGCATGATCCCTGGGGGTGCATATACCAATCGACAGTATTTAGGTGATGATGTTAGCATTAAAGAAAGTGTGGCCAGAGAAATACAAGATATATTGTTTGACCCCCAGACCTCCGGAGGGCTGCTGATCAGTGTGCCGGAAGAAAGGGTTGACCAACTGCTAAAGGAAATGCAACGAAGGAAGGTGCCGGCAGTGGCGGTGGGAACTGTTAAACCTGCTGCCCAACACCTAATTTCTGTAATATAGGAGTTGTTATAAGTGAGCTACAGAGAAATTGATAACTGCAAGCTGGCCTGTCCACAACCGGTAATCAACACAAAAAAGGCCTTAGAAGAAATAGAGCAAAACGGCACAGTGGTGTCTGTGGTAGACAACCGGGTGGCCAAAGAAAATGTAACCCGATTTGCTCAAAATGCCGGATATGAAGTTTCATCCGTTGAAAAAGAAGGCAAGTTTTTTATTACTATCAAAAAAGGGGAAGGCGCCCAGCCTTTTAAAACAGAAAGTGGCCCAGAAGCGGCCGGCGGTACCATTTATTCCGTTACCACCGATTCTTTGGGCCAAGGGCCACCGGAATTAGGATTTGTGCTTATGAAGGCCTTTATGAAAACCATTAATGAACTATCGCCGCCCCCGGCAGCTATAATTTTTATGAATACCGGAGTAAAACTGGCCTGTAAAGGTTCTGCAGTCTTAGAAGATCTAACGTCATTGCAGCAAAAGGGCGCTGAAATACTGGCCTGTGGTACCTGCCTGGACTTCTTTGGTTTAAAAGATGAATTGAAGGTGGGCAAGGTCAGTAACATGTTTGAAATAGTGGAGAAGATGGGTTCAGGGAAAGTTATTACCATAGCTTAAAAGACTGCCACAACTGTCATTGACATTTATTAAAATTTATAGCATAATATAAGTTGTCGCTGACGGGATGTGGCTCAGCTTGGTAGAGCGTTCGGTTCGGGACCGAAAGGTCGCAGGTTCAAATCCTGTCATCCCGACCAGTATATAACCCCCATCGGAATTGTCATTCCGGCGGGGGTTATTTTGTGTCCGAATGTTAAAAAGGAGCCTTTTCTATTATCAACTAGTTGTTGAGGAGAGCTTTTATGTTACTTTCCACTAGGCGGGCACCCATCTCAAATGCCTTCTGGCAATCGATGGGGAACTGTTTTGCCCTTACCTGAGCCTTGTGCTTCTCATTGAACATGGAGGCCTCGTATTTGGAGTAATCATCGAACTGATAGGTATCGTTGCTGACAAGAATTTCAGAAGGGCCGCCCAAGCGTTCCAACAAGGATTTATAATGATTGAACAGGGCCTTGTAACCAAGCTTTTCCATTAAGTCCGAAGGGACGTTCATTGTATAAATGAAAGCGGATGAAAGCTTTCCTTGGAAGGTGGAGCGGTCCCCAAGGTTATAGGTCATGGTCGAAAACAGCAGTCGCTCTAAGAATGACAGCATCATCCCCGTGATGTTTGAAAAATAGATTGGAGTGCCCAGTAAAAGCAGGTCACAAGAGCTGATCTTATCCAAAACATTTGTCAGATCGTCCTGCATGGCACAGCGCCCCAAGGCGCCGCCTTTTCTTTTGCAGGAAAAACAACTGATACAGCCCCTGTATTTTAAGTCATACAGGTGAGTTATTTCCGTCTGTGCCCCCACAGAAGCTGCACCGTCCAAAGCCTTTTGCAGCAAGGTTGCGGTATTCCAGTTTTTCCTCGGACTTCCGTTTACAGCAATTACCTTCATAAGAATACTAACCTCCTAATCTTTCAATACCGGTTCTAACCATTTTGTATCCCTAATTTAACCGGCCTTGGGAAAGGTTACCCTTAGCTTGAATAAATCCCCGTCGATGATGATATCTAATTGGCCCTCTTGTAGGTCAACAAAACTTTTGGCGATGGCCAGGCCTAGGCCGGAACCTTCAGTGTTGCGGGATTTGTCTCCCCTAAAGGAACGTTCTATTATTTTGGCCGGTTCAAAATTCATTTCATAGGCTGAAATATTTTTAAATACAAAGCTGATTTCTTTTTCGTTTTCCACTGCATCAATATACACCCTGGTATTGGGCATGGAGTACTTTAATATATTGCTGATTATATTTTCAAAGACCCGATAGGTTCTGGCACCGTCCAGTTGGCAGATCACTTTGTTTTCCGGCAGTTTTACTTTCATCTGTAGTGAACTATCGTTGATTCTTTCTTCCATCTCGCCCATGGTTTGTCGCAACAGTGCAACCACATCCACCGGTTCTAAATTCATTTCAATATTGCCGCTGCTGGCCTTGCTGGCTTCAAATAAATCTTCTATTAACACCTGCAGTCGCTTAGATTTTTCATCCAGCACCCTTATATATTCCCTTTGGGTTTCTTTTTCTAAATCCTCATTTTTCAACAAATCTACATAGGTGATGATGGAGGTGAGCGGGGTTTTAAGATCGTGGGAGACATTGGAAATCAGTTCTGTTTTCATATTTTGACTCTTTATTTCTTTGTCCACTGCCACTTTAAAACCCTCTTTAATATTGCTCAGGTTTTTGGCAAAGGGGCTTAGTATTTCCATGTCTGCCGGCAGCACAATATCAAAGTTTCCTTTAGCCAATTGGCTACTGGCTTCATTTAGTGCCCTTGCCTTATCCAGCACCTTTAACAAGTAATTAAATAATAATGCGGTATACACTAAAGCCAGAAATACTCCAAAGCCACCCGTTAAAGCGATAATGATTAAAACAATCAGATTTAATCCCAACAGCTTAAACAGCTGTTGATTAGAGTCGGTGATGTCCACCTCAACCACTTGCTTCAAAGTTCTTTTAACGCTCTTGATAACATAGAAAGATAGTTTGCCAAACAAACTGTTTTTAATTAAACCTTCCTTAATGCCCACATGGTAAATATGTTTAAGATTGGTAATGCTCAGATAAATCAGGGTGTAGAATATCAGAGTTACCGGAATGCCGATGGCGTAAAAATATACATTGGCGTCATGGATGATGTTTAAGTAATTAATGGCGGCATTATTTGTTGACGTAATTAAGCTTAAAATACCAAGGCAGATTAGGAAAAATGCCAGCCAAATTATTAGTTTGAGTTCTAAATATAGCTTGTTAAACACCTTAACCAGACTTGCCTGCTTTTGAGCTGAGTAGGGGAGGGCAAAGGTTAAGATTGTTAAAAGTAAAATGCTTATTCCTCCGATTAACAAAATCAATAACAGGTCTTGTATAAGAGTATACTCTTTAAGGTCCCTGATAAAAAGGTCATTGTTGTTGGTCAATTTTTGCGGTACGGTATAAACAATATCTAAATTCGCCAAATAGAGTGCTTCATTTTCTGTATCCGGTTGTAATAGGTGACTTAAATAGGCTATGAATTGGCCTTTTTTAAACCAGTTGGGAGCACTCTCTATGGTTGGTTTACCCTGATCGTCGGTGATTATATGGAGGTAGAATTGACTGTTCTTGATTTCGGATTCCCTTGATTGACCCTCCATGTTGCTGGCCAGGGGTTTATTATCTTTATCCTGCCAGTAATACTTAATATTTTCTAAATTGTTATAGTGAGGACGATAGGTATCTTGATGCTCTATTTCGGTTTGGATGAGGTAGTGGGTTAACCCCCCCAAAGTATAGATGAACTCATGACTCTCTAAAAACTTTTGGACATCGTCTTTAGATTTAGCATCTTTAATTGGTACATAAATAGCCACCGATATCACCGCTATAATTAAACCGATCAGTAAGATGCCCCAGCTTGTTGATATAAGTTTATTATGTTTATCTTTTTTCAAATTTGTATCCAATGCCCCATACCACCTTTAAGTATTTTGGTTCCCTTGGGTTAATTTCAATTTTCTCCCTAATCCTTCTGATATGCACTGTGACAGTATCCGGATTATAGGCCGGTGCCTGCCAAACCTTTTCATAAATCTCTTCTATTGAGAAGACCCGATTGGGATTTCTCATCATTAAATACAAAATTTTATATTCCAAGGGAGTGATTCTAATGGGCTTGCCGTCCACCAGAACCTCTTTTGTGGCATCATTTAATTCAATGCCGCCTATTTTTAGCACATTTTCCTGAGGAGGGCTGTCGTTACTATAACTGGTGTATCTGCGGATATTTGAATTCACCCGGGCCAGCAGTTCCAGAGGGTTAAAGGGTTTGGTGATGTAATCATCGGCACCGATGTTCAGACCGAAAATTTTATCCATATCCTCGGACTTTGCCGACAGAAAAATAATTGGCACCTTACTTTGCTCTCTAATTTTCATGGTGGCTTTAATGCCATCTAATTTTGGCATCATAATATCCATCAGCACCAGGTGCACTTCCTCTTTATCAAAAATATTTAAAGCCTCTTGGCCGTCATAGGCCTTAAAAACATTGTAGTTTTGATTTTTTAAATAAACCTCAATGGCAGCCACAATTTCCTTCTCATCATCCACAACCAGAATATTATACATGTATATATTCACTCCTCAGCACTCTGAGATATCTCATACCGATATGATAGCATGGACTTTCTAAATTTCTACCATTATAATTCTTACAGATTTATTAAGAAACAGTTAAAACAATTTCTGTCATATGCCAATACCGATTTTGATAACGTGAAGCTTAAGAATGCCCTTCCGGACCATATGCAGTTAAAACAATTAAGAATACATAAAGAGGCATTAGATAAAAATAATAGCAGCCGGTTTAAAATAACTTAATTAGGGTGGGTTTGTTTTGGCAGCAGAAACCACATGGCAGCTTATATTGATGTTTGTTCTCTTGGCTACTTCAGCTTTTTTTTCGTCTTCGGAAACGGCCTTAATGTCTATAAATAAAATCAAAATACGAAATATGGTTGATGAAGGGGTTAAAGGTGCAGAACTGGTAGTTAAACTAATAGAAGACCCCGGTAAACTATTAAGTGTCATCTTGGTGGGAAATAACCTGGTAAATATTGGGGCCTCAGCCTTGGCAACATCACTGGCAATAGGCTACTTTGGTAATGCCGGCGTGGGTATTGCCACAGGGATTATGACCTTTCTTTTGCTAGTTTTTGCAGAAATAACTCCAAAATCACTGGCGGCAGTAAGGGCAGAGATGATATCTTTAAAGGTAGCAAAGTTCCTTTATTATATTACCTTGCTATTAACGCCGGTGGTTATAGTGCTGACCTTTATAACCAATAACCTTATTAAGTTGTTAGGGGTTAGGCCAGAGGCAAAAAAGCCCTTAGTAACAGAAGAAGAATTGAAAACCATAGTCAACGTTGGTCATGAGGAGGGAATTTTAGAGAGCGAAGAAAGGCAAATGATCCACAATGTATTTGAATTTGGGGATCTATATGTTAAAGATATTATTACCCCCAGAACAGATTTGGTATCCTTCAGTGTCAAGGCGTCATACGAAGAAGTTGTGGAGGTAATTAAAAGAGAGCAGTATTCCCGGTATCCGGTATATAAAAAGAACATTGATAATATTGTGGGGGTATTGCATGTTAAAGATTTAATATTTTTTGATATAGACAAGGATAATTTTTCCATAACCGATTATGCGAGGGCTCCCTACTTTACTTATGAATACAAACATATTAGTCTTTTGTTCGAAGAGATGAGAAAGGGCAGAATGTCAATTGCTGTGGTATTAGACGAATACGGCGGTACTGCCGGTGTGGTTACAATCGAAGATTTAGTGGAAGAAATTGTAGGTGATATCAGTGATGAATACGATAACCCGGTTAAGGCGATAGAATTGATCAAAGATAATCAATATCTGGTGCAGGGCAGCACCGGTCTCGATTTAATTAATGGGGTATTGGGAATAAATATTAGATCTGAATGCTTTGACAGCATTGGTGGGTTTGTAATGGGTTTATTTGGCAGGATGCCTGATGTGGGGGAAGCAATTGAGTATAATGGCATAAAATTTACTGTTGACAAGGTGGGCAGAAATAGAATTACAGCTATAAAAATAACTATAATGTAATTTGACGAAAAGTGCGGATTTTATAATTTATAAACATTTTTTAACGCTTTGTTGATTAATCAACATTATAAAATTAATTGGTTATTGTATGAAAAGAATGATATATAATAATATACATATAGATCATTAATAAACAGCCTGTTGATTAAAATGTGTTGATTTAAATAATCAATATATTTTTTAGGAGGTGAACGCAGCATATCTTGCTGTGGTTCTATGAATAATTTGCTACATGTTGGTATCGATATCGGTTCTACCACAGTTAAAGTAGTTATTTTAAACAGTAAAAGGGACATAGTGTATAAAAAATATGAAAGACATTATGCGGATATAAAGAACAAACTTATCGCTATTCTTAAGGATGCCTATAATACCCTAGGGGAAGCACAGCTAACCATTATGGTTACAGGCTCCGGCGGAATGGCAATAGCAAACAACATGGGCATTTCTTTTACCCAGGAGGTTATTGCGGCCACAAAAGCAATTAAGACCTACTACCCGGAAACAGACGTAGCTATTGAATTGGGCGGCGAAGATGCAAAGATTACATATTTTAAAGATGGAATGGAACAGCGAATGAATGGCACCTGTGCCGGCGGCACCGGATCTTTTATAGATCAAATGGCCTCTTTGTTAGAGATTGATGCCTTAGGTCTTAACCAGTTGGCTAAGAAATACAAAACCATTTATCCTATCGCTGCAAGGTGTGGTGTTTTTGCCAAGACCGACGTTCAACCTCTGTTAAACGAAGGCGTTGCCAGGGAAGACATTGCAGTTTCGGTGTTTCAAGCTGTTGTTATTCAAACCATAAGTGGCCTGGCATGCGGCAGACCCATAAGGGGGAAGGTGGCCTTTCTAGGCGGTCCCTTATACTTTCTTTCGGAGCTTAGGAAAAGATTTATAGAAACTTTGAAATTAGGGGACGATCAGGTTATATTTCCTGACAACTCCCATTATTACGTGGCAATTGGCGCGTCCTTATCTTCGGTAGATGAACAACCGGTGTCTTTTAAAACCATAATTAATAATATGAAGAAGCTTAAAAGTGTATCCATAGATGAATCAAACAGGTTGGAGCCTCTTTTTTCCACCGAAGAGCAGTATAAAGAGTTTAAACTTAGACATGATAAAAATTCCGTTAAAAGAAAGGACATATCCACTGCCGCCGGGGAGTGTTTTTTAGGCATAGATGCGGGCTCAACCACCACAAAGGTTGCCCTTATAGATGGTGAAGGCACACTTCTTTATACCTATTATGGAAGTAACGAGGGAAGCCCGCTCAATTCTACCATTAAAGCATTAAAAGAATTATATGGTTTGTTGCCGGCCAATGCTAAAATTGTAAAATCCACAGTCACCGGCTATGGGGAGGGCTTAATAAAGGCGGCTTTGGGCATAGACATTGGGGAAATTGAAACAATTGCTCATTACAAGGCAGCGGAGTTCTTTTGCCCCGGTGTTGATTTTATATTAGATATCGGCGGGCAGGACATGAAATGCCTTGAAATAAAAGACGGCAATATCCAAAATATACTATTGAATGAGGCATGCTCCTCGGGCTGCGGTTCGTTTTTAGATACCTTCGCCAAGTCATTGGATATGACCATTGAGGAATTTTCATCGGCAGCCTTATTTGCTGAAAAACCGGTGGACCTGGGTTCAAGATGCACGGTTTTTATGAACTCAAAGGTTAAGCAGGCCCAAAAGGAAGGGGCAACAGCAGGTGAAATATCCGCAGGTTTATCCTACTCGGTAATTAAAAATGCACTTTACAAAGTAATAAAGGTAAAAAGACCGGAGGAGTTAGGGAAAAAAATAGTTGTGCAAGGCGGTACCTTTTATAATGACGCTGTGCTGAGAAGCTTTGAATTGGTATCTCAAAGGGAAGCTATCAGGCCGGATATAGCAGGTATAATGGGTGCCTTTGGTGCGGCATTAATCGCCAAGGAAAGGTATAAAGAAAATGAGGAAACAAGTTTATTAAGCCAAAGCCAATTAAATAATTTTCAATTTCAAATCACCACTTCCAGATGTGGAATATGTGCCAATAAATGTTTGCTAACCATTAACAGTTTTAGCAGTGGAGAAAAATTCATAACAGGCAACCGGTGCGAAAGGGCCACCGGTAAAGGCAAAAGCGATAATAGCCTGCCAAACTTATTTAATTACAAGTATAAAAGAATTTTTAATTATAAGCCTTTGGCTCTTTCAGAAGCAAAAAGAGGTAGAGTGGGGATTCCCAGAGCGTTAAATATCTATGAGAATTACCCCTTTTGGTTCACCTTTTTTACCAACTTAGGTTTTAGGGTGGAACTGTCCGGCAGGTCGTCCAATGAGATATATGAAAAGGGCATGGAGACAATACCGTCAGAATCCGTATGCTATCCTGCCAAGCTTGTTCACGGCCATGTGATGGATCTGGTAGATAAAGGAATAGACTTTATCTTTTATCCCAGTATCACCTACGAAATAAAAGAACAAGAAGAAGCGGATAATCATTTTAATTGTCCCATAGTAATCTCCTATCCCGAGGTTATCAAAAGTAACCTTGATATCATCAGGGAGAAAAATATATTATACATGAAACCCTTTCTTCCCTACCATAACAAAAAGGGATTAATAAAGAGGCTGCATGAAGAATTAAGGCCCTTTAACATTGCCTTTAACGAAATTAGAGAAAGTGTAGAAAAGGCTTACCGGGAACAGCAAGCCTTTAAAGAAGACCTACAGAGGGCCGGGGAGCAAGCCTTAAAGCTTATCAAGGAAAAGGGTGCCAGGGGAATAGTCCTTGCCGGGCGCCCCTACCATATAGATCCCCAGATACATCATGGAATACCGGATATGATAAATTCACTGGGTATGGCAGTATTAACAGAGGACTCAGTGGCTCACCTGGGGAATGTTGAAAGACCGCTAAGGGTGGTGGATCAATGGGCCTACCACTCAAGGCTCTATGCCGCAGCCAGCTATGTGGCAGAACAAAGGGATATAGAGCTGGTACAACTAAATTCCTTTGGATGTGGTATAGATGCCATTACAACAGACCAAGTACAGGAAATTTTAAATGGAAATTCAAAAATTTACACCACTCTTAAAATTGATGAAGTAAATAATCTTGGGGCGGCCAGAATAAGATTGCGCTCTTTGAAGGCCACCATGAGGGAAAGGGATAAAACCGGCTTTAAACTTAAAAGGGTGGACAACCGGTATAGGAGAATTCCTTTTACCGAGGAGATGAAAAAAAATCATACCATTTTAGCCCCTGAAATGTCTCCCATACATTTTCGCTTATTGCAAGAGGCATTTAGAATAGAGGGCTATAATGTGGTTGTTTTGCCCACCATAGATAATAAGGCCATCGATGAGGGGTTAAAATATGTCAATAATGATGCCTGTTACCCGGCAATTATTGTTATTGGGCAGCTGATAGCAGCCTTAAAATCGGGTAAATATGATTTAAACAATACTTCGGTTATGATGTCTCAAACCGGTGGCGGCTGTAGGGCCACCAATTACATTGCTCTGCTGAGGAAGGCCTTAAAGGATGCCGGTTTTGAAAATATTCCGGTGATATCCGTTAATCCAAGCGGCATAGAGAAAAACCCGGGATTTAAATTTACCCTGCCCTTGCTGCATCGTTCTATGATGGCATTGGTTTATGGGGACTTGCTGATGAATGTCTTATACAGGGTCAGGCCCTATGAAAAGGTAAAGGGTTCAGCCAATGACCTCTACGAAAAATGGGTCAAAGTATGCTTAGAGTCTTTAGAGGCTGCCGAAAGAAGTGTTTTCAAGAAAAACATTTATAGCATTGTCAATGATTTTGAAGAATTAGAGCTAACTAATCAGATTAAACCCAAGGTAGGCCTGGTTGGGGAAATACTTGTTAAATATCACCCCACCGCCAATAACGATGCTGTCAAGGTGGTGGAATCTGAGGGTGCAGAGGCAGTGGTGCCCGGGTTAACAGACTTTTTCTTATACTGCCTTTACTATAATAATTTTAAATATAGATATTTAGCAGGCAGTAAGCTATCACAACTTGTAGGAAACGCAACAATTAGGTTAATTGAATCGTACAGGGGCATCTACAGGAAAGCACTGGCCAAAAGCCAGAGATTTTATGTTCCCAGTACAATAAAAGAGATAGCCGATGGGGCATCACCGGTTATTTCTTTGGGCCACCAAACCGGAGAGGGATGGTTTTTAACGGGTGAGATGATTGAACTTATTAACAGTGGCGTTAACAATATTATTTGTATGCAGCCCTTTGCCTGTTTACCAAACCATGTGACCGGAAAAGGAATGATTAAAGAACTAAAAAGAGTTTACCCCAAGGCTAATATAGTGGCCATAGACTATGATCCGGGGGCCAGTGAAGTTAACCAGTTAAACAGAATAAAACTAATGATCTCTACCGCCTTTGAAAATATTGAGCAACTCCATATGGATAGGAAAAAGACCTGCAATGGGGCAGACTATAATCAGCTTAGGGGCCTTGCATATGAAAGCTAGTTGGGTAGAGAATGAAAAAGGAGTTGCATAATATGTCGGGTCGCACAACAGATAGGCGCGTACTGCGAACTAAACGCATGATTAGGGATGCCCTCACCGAGCTAATGGAAAAGAAGGGTTTTGAGAGGATTACAGTAAGCGATATAACAGAAAAGGCTGATATAAATCGGGGCACCTTTTATTTGCATTATCGCGATAAGTACGATTTACTGGAGCAAAGTGAAGATGAATTAATCAGGGATATAGAAAAAATTTCCCTGGCAGCCCAAAATAATATTGCAAAGAATCTGTTTAACAACCGCAAGGAAGAGTTTTTTCCTTTTATGGAAAAATTATTTGAGTATATACATGAAAACTACAATTTCTTTAAAATTGTATTGGGCCCCAACGGTGATCCCTCATTTCAAGTAAAGCTTAAAGAGGTAATGAGAAGGAATATAATTAAGAATATAATGGCAAGAAAAGGAAAAATGTTAGTTCCAACAGAATATTTGGCTGCCTATGTATGCTCAGCTCACCTGGGTGTCATCCAACACTGGTTAGAAAGCGGCATGGAGAAGTCACCGCGGGAAATGTCAGTGATTTTGTCAAGAATGACATTGCTGGGGCCGGGTTATGCCGCCGGTTTAGTTAACACCGCCAACTGAACCCATGGTTTGGTCAGCATCATTCCGGCATCTGCCCTTGCCTTTCCCCACGGAAATTCAGCCGGTAATTAATAATGGTTTAAAAAAGGTGACAAGCTAGTGTTAATACTAAAATAAGAGAGGAAAAACTATGACAGTGAACAAGGCAGCGGCAGAGGCAGGCTGGAACTTAGAGCATACTTATGCCCAACTTCCGGGAATGTTTTACAGTAAGCTTAACCCCGTTGCAGTGCCGGCACCAAAACTGGTGATCCTCAATCATTCCTTGGCGAAATCTTTGGGGCTGAACAGCCAAGTGCTGCAAAGGGAAGATGGCGTAGCGGTGCTTGCCGGCAATCGCCTGCCTAAGGGCGCAATACCCCTGGCCCAGGCTTACGCGGGCCATCAATTTGGGTATTTTACCATGCTGGGGGACGGTCGGGCCATTCTTCTCGGCGAGCAGATCACGCCTTCAGGTGAACGGTTTGATATACAGCTAAAAGGTTCGGGTAAAACGCCCTACTCACGGGGGGGTGACGGCCGGGCGGCCCTGGGGCCCATGTTGCGGGAATATATTATCAGTGAAGCAATGCATGGACTGGGTATTGCCACCGGCCGCAGCTTGGCAGTGGTGACCACAGGGGAAACGGTAATTCGTCAAACCCGGCAGCCCGGTGCCGTGTTGACCCGTGTGGCCGCCAGCCACCTGCGTATTGGTACCTTTGAGTATGCTGCCAGGTGGGGCACAGTGGAAGATCTCAGGGCTTTAGCCGATTATACCCTGAAAAGACATTTTCCTGAAGCTGACCATACCGACAACCCTTATCTTTATTTACTGGGCGAAGTAATCAAGCGCCAAGCTTCTCTTGTGGCTAAGTGGCAGTTAGTGGGCTTTATCCACGGGGTAATGAATACCGACAATGTCACCCTCAGTGGGGAAACCATTGATTATGGCCCCTGCGCTTTTATGGATACCTATCACCCGGATACGGTATTTAGCTCCATTGACCGGCAGGGTCGCTATGCCTATGGCAATCAACCGATTATCGCCCAATGGAATTTGGCACGATTTGCTGAAACGCTGTTGCCCTTAATTGATGATAACCAGGCGGAGGCAGTTAAGCTGGCCCAAGGGGCACATTCTGATTTTGCTAAGCTGTATCACAGCAATTGGCTGGCAGGAATGAGGGCAAAATTGGGCATTTTCAATGAAGAGAGCAAGGATGAATCCCTTATTCAACAACTTCTTGATCTGATGCAAAGGTATGGGGCAGATTTTACCAATACCTTTCGTGCATTAACTTTAGACCGGCCGGGGGATGCCCCATTATTCGACAGTGCAGAATTTAAACAGTGGTATCAGTTGTGGCAGGCAAGGTTGGGCAGGCAGCAGCAATCGAAAGAAGCCGTACATCAGCTGATGCGCAAATCCAATCCTGCCGTTATACCCCGCAACCACCGGGTAGAGGATGCACTGGCAGCGGCTGAAAAGGGGGACTACAGCGTGATGAGGCGGTTACTGGCTGTTCTTTCAGACCCCTACCGGTACTCGGCTGAACAGGACCAATACTCTACACCGCCGCCGAAAAATCAACGGTACGTAACATTTTGCGGTACATAGGGCCTTTAGGGTCAGGCCTTATGTACCGCTTTTAGTATATAACGGCCCTTTACCTTTTCGCAGCTTACCGGGGTTTCAAAAAAACCACATAGATTTTCTTGGGTTAACACGGTGTCTGTTTTTCCGGAAGAATAAACTTGCCCCCTGCGCAGTAACAGTGTGTGGCTAAAGGTTGGTAAAATTTCCTCGGTGCGATGGGTAACATAAATAATGGTGGGGGCTTGATCTTGGTTAATTAATTTTTCTATTGTTTTAAGCAACTGCTCCCTTGCAAATATATCCAGTCCCGTACAGGGCTCGTCCAAAATAAGCAGGGGCGGTAAGGTAATAAGAGCCCTGGCAATAAGTACCCTTTGCTTTTCACCTTGTGAAAAGGTTTTATAGGCCCGCTTTGATAAATGGCCAATACCTAAACTTTCTAATAAATTTTTGGCCAAATCCCTGTCCTGCCCATTTGCATCTTCAAATAGACCTATGGAGGCAAACTTACCGCTTAAAACAATATCCTCTGCAGACTCACTGCCGTAAAGTTTTTCCTGTAATGCGCTACTTACCCAACCAATGGACTTTCTTAAATCTCTCAAATCATATCTGCCAAAGGTTTTACCAAGCACTTGCAGCTTGCCCTTTGAGGGAAATATGTAGCCATTGATCATATTTAACAGGGTGGTTTTACCGGAGCCGTTTAGTCCTAAAATGGCCCAATGTTCACCGGCCTTCACCGACCAGCTAACATCCTTGAGAATATACTTACCATTCCTAATAACCGATACCTCTTTTGCATCAATAACCACAGTAATCTCTCCTTTTTTAGATTATACCATAATTAATCAAAAACAAATAAACACTGATTATAGGCTAATGGTGACAAAAGGGTTTTGGTTTTAATAGTATACATTATTGATACTTATCGCATTTTTACGTTTTTACGGAAGGAGAGGGCGAAAAAGATGGGGAAGATAAGACTGCTGGTTGTGGGTGACTCTCCCTTTATTCACAAACTTATTGAGAAGATTTTGCCAAGTGAAGATTATGAAATATGTGCTTATGCAAACAAGGGCAAGGAAGGGGTGGATCTTTATTTAAAGTTACAGCCGGATGTGGTTGCCATTGATGTAAACAGGCCGGCACAGCATGGATGGGCAAATGCTGCGGAGATTTTAAGAAGGGACAGTAAAGCAAAGATTATCATGCTTGTTGACCGTGGCAATGAAGAAATGATGAAGAAAGCTCAAAAAACAGGGGTTATGGCCTGCATTGAAAAACCTTTTAAGCATGAACAACTGTCAGCACTGTTAAGATTGGCAGCGGAAAAGGGATATCAAAGGATAGTTTGAGGGTGGACCTGGTCCACCCTCTTTTGGTATAGCACCATGTACCACAACAAATAGTTGTGCTAGCTCTAAAATACTGTTGTTTGAAAAGGAGAACCGATAATATTATCATTGTGATAAAGATAACTAACACACCACGGTAAAAACACAAAAGGAGGAGAAAAATGACATATCCTAGCGTTTATCCAACAGGAGTAACAATATATAATCCGGAAAAATGTTGGAACGGCTATACCATTTTACCTGCCAGGGAACTTGGTGCATTACTGATTAACATGAACGGAGCAGAGGTAAATCTATGGAAGGGTTTACATGGTTTTCCAAACAAGATGCTGCCCGGCGGTTATGTTCTCGGTCATACCGGAGAGAGATCACATAAATTTGGCATCCAAGACCAAAGGGATCTTGTTCAAGTGGACTGGGATGGCAATATTGTTTGGAAATTTAATCAATATGAGTTCATTGAGGATCCCGGAGAAGAACCCCAGTGGATGGCCAGGTTGCACCATGACTACCAAAGGGAAGGTAACCCTGTGGGTTATTATGTACCGGGTATGGACCCGCTAGTTGATAAAGGCAATACCCTGATTCTAGGTCACAAAAATCTTGTCAAACCTGAAATTTCATCCCATGAGCTCATGGATGACGTTATCTATGAAGTTAATTGGCAGGGTGACATATTATGGGAATGGGTTTGCAGTGACCACTTTGAAGAATTAGGTTTTAGTGAGGCTGCAAAAAACATTATGCATCGTGATCCTAATATTAGATTGACGGGCAAAGGCGATTGGATGCATATTAACTCCATGTCAGTGCTGGGACCTAACAAGTGGTATGATGCAGGTGATGAACGTTTTCATCCTGATAATATTATCTGGGATTCACGGGAAACTAATATCGTTGCAATAATTTGCAAGAAAACAGGTAAAATTGTTTGGAAAATTGGGCCCGATTACGATACCAGCCCGCAATTGAAGGAACTGGGTTGGATTATCGGCCCCCACCATGCCCACATGATACCGAGAGGGCTGCCGGGTGAAGGTAATATCTTAATTTTTGATAATGGCGGTTGGGCAGGATACGGTGCACCCCATCCCAGTTCTCCAACCGGCAGAAAAGTTGCCCTCAGGGATTATTCAAGGGTATTAGAATTTGATCCCACTACCCTAAAAATAGTTTGGCAGTATACACCGGCAGAGGCAGGTTTTATCATGCCCCATGACGCAAACCGTTTCTACAGTCCCTTTATCAGTGGCGCCCAAAGATTGCCAAACGGCAACACCCTAATTACTGAAGGTTCCGGAGGCCGAATAATAGAGGTTACCAAAGACCATGAGATTGTTTGGGAGTACATCAGCCCCTACTGGGGTGAGAAGTTGAATATCAATATGGTTTATAGGGCCTATCGATTGCCTTACCACTGGGTTCCACAGATTGAGCAGCCCAAAGAAACACCAATCGAGAGGATTGATGTCAGGAAATTCCGTGTGCCGGGAGCCGAGTATAAACGGTTAAAAGAAACCGAAGTAGAAGGCGTAACAGGCTTTGAGGGAACAGGCTTTTGTGTAGCCACAGACGATGAATTAGAATAAAGGTTCATTAACCGGTCTTTACCGGCTTGAATTCCCTAATGGTAACTTTTTTAATATTTTAATAAAGTCGTTTAAAAAAGGATTTATGGGCTGCTTTGAAGGGGTTATATAACCAACTAAAAGATTAAACTCATTGCCGGTTTCTATGGGAACATTTACAAAGGGCCCGTTTTTTTGAAAATCCTTGGCCAAATAAGTGGAAACACCGACGGCTATCCCGCTGGCAACGGTTTTTTGGTAAAAATCCCAATCGGTGGTAACCACCTTAAAGTTTGGTTTGCCGTCATTCTGAAAAAGCTCTTGCAACATTTGAATGTGGTGTTCTGAATTATACACAACAATTGGATACTTAATAAGTTCTCCGGTGGTTATGGCTGATTTATTTGCAATAGGTAATGTTTTAGCAGCACAAGCAAAGACACCACATTCAGTTATTTTATTAAAAGTTATATCCCGCCGATTTAATACCGCATACTTGTTAAGAAAATTCTTCCGGGCAGACAATATGCCCACGGCATTTTTTAAGCCAATGATTTGGTCAATTATTTTGTGCGGTTGTTGTTCCACAATATTCATGTTAATTTGTGGGTATTTTTTAAAAAAAGCAAAAAGCACCCTTTGCAGTATTGTTTTACTCAATAAGGGAGTAGCAATAATATTCAGCTCTTGACCATGAGCTTTAATAGAGGGTTGTAGCTCCATTAAAAGCTCCTCATATATAAGTAAAATATCTTTGGCCTTTGCCGTCAATTTTTTCCCTTCTTCACTTAAGGAAATTTTATTTACCTGGCGGTTTAACAAAGGCACACCCAGCTGTCTTTCCAAACGTTTAATTGCCTGGCTTAGGCCCTGTTGGGATATATGAAAGAACTCAGCTGACTTTGTGATGGAGCCTGTTTCGGCAATATGCACTAAATATTTTAGGTGCTCAATACGCATGAAAAAACCCCTTACTCTATAATAGTTCTGCTAGTTAATAATTTAGACTAAATACTTATAATATGCAAGTTGTTAAGGCTGCAGTGTAGTCTGGACTACAAGGTAAAAATATGTAGTTACTGTAAACTTTAATTAAGATAAGAAAAAAATCACGAACACATAACAAATAACTTAAAGGAGCGGATGGTAATGAAAAAACAGCGGCTAATTGCATTTTTAGTGAGTATTATTATGTGCGGCCTCTTGTTGACAGGATGCGGCGGAGATTCTGACACGGCAGATGGTGAAAAAGTTTACGAGCTGACATTTCAAACCCAATACATGAACAACCACCCCGTTGTTGAAAATGTTGTTATGCCATGGATAGAGGAAGTAAAAGAGCGCAGCGATGGTAGATTAATTATCACACATTATAATCCCAATACATTGACATCGGTACAAGACACCTATAATGCTGTACTCAGTGGAACCCTAGATATTGGCTCTGCGCCAATGAGTTGGAGCCCGGGCAAGTTTCCCTTATCCGAAATTGTAGAAATGCCCTTTCTAGTTTCTAATTCAAAGGAAGGAAGCAGTTTGTTATGGGAAATGTATCAGACCATGCCCGAATATCAAAAGGAATTTGAAGAATCAATAGTGCTGTGGCAGTGGACAAGCCCCCCCACTGAGGTACACACTAAAAATAAACTTGTGACAAAATTAGAGGATTTAAAAGGGTTTAACGTTATTGCCCTGACCTCATTTGCTGTGGATATTGCTACCCATCTCGGTGCGTCACCTATTAATATGACCCCCAATGATGCCTACATGTCATTGGAAAGAAATATGGCTGACGGATTGTTTCATGCCACTGCCCCTATGAGGTCTTTAAGAATCGATGAAATAACAAAATATCACACTAAAGTAGGTATGTCATCAACCGGTTTTTATACAGTTATGAATAAGGACGTATTTAACAGCTTACCTGAGGATTTGCAACAAATTCTCTTAGAAACAACCGGAGAGAAATTGGTAACGGCCACTGCCGAAGTGTTAGATGCAGCATCTGAAAATGATGAAAAATGGATGATTGAACAGGGTCATGAATTTTATGAACTGCCGGCGGAAGAAAGGGCCCGTTGGATTGAAGCAGTTAGCCCGATCACTGAAAAATGGCTAAGTAATATGGAAAACAAAGGTTACTCTGGATTACGGGAAATAGTTGAGCGTTACTACAATTAAGGCTGGCTTAAAAAATAAAAACGCTGGGAAGGTGGGCGCAAATGACTACAATGACTAAGGCAGAAAATAATCAGCCGGGGTTGGCAAAGACGGTAGGAGAAACTTCGTGGCTGGATAACACCGCGGATTATTTAGAAAAGTTAATCGCCCCCATATGCAATGTAATGAAATATATTGCCATAGCAATACTTGCGATAATGACTGTTCTAATATTTGTTGATGTAACAATCCGCAACTTATTTGATAAATTTATCCCGGGGATTATGGATCTGCAGGCCTTTTCTTTAGTATGCATGTTTTACTTTGCCTTTGCAGTACTGCAGTTAAAAAAGCAGCACATGGAAGTTGACCTGGTGGTAAAATTTTTCCCGGTCTGGATCCAAAACTTAATTCAAAGTTTTGTTTACTTGACATCCCTGGTTTTCTTTGCTGTGATGTTTTGGCAGGTGGTTGTGCAGGCCCTCAATAGAATGGGTATACTGAGCTCAACCCTGTCGATACCAATTTCCTTTTTCATGTTTGTAACTGCACTGGGTGTTTTTATGCTGTCAGCCGTGCTGTTTATTGATAGTTTGCGGAGTATTTCCACTATTATTAAGGATGGGCGTGGCATTTGGCTTATTCCAGTGTTTGCCTGTGTGGCTTTGTTTATGGTTTCACCCTTTATAGTGAAGAGCTTTTTTAACCTAAGTGGGGTTTCATTGGGTTTACTGGGCCTGCTTGTGATGCTGGTTCTAATTATTGTGATTAAAATGCCCATTGGTTTTGCCATGGCAATGGTAGGATTTTTTGGCCTTGTCATTGTCAGGGACAACATTCAAGGGCCCCTAAGCACACTGGGATATGCACCGTATAGCAGCCTTGCAGATTTTGTTTTAGCTGTGATACCTATGTTTATATTAATGGGTGCATTGGCTTATGAATCCGGTGTTGGTAAAGGTTTGTTAAATGCAGCCAACGCCTGGTTTGGCAGACAACCCGGCGGTTTAGGTATATCTGCCATCGTGGGATGTGCGGGATTTTCCGCGGTGTGCAGTAACAGTATGGCCTGTGCCGTGACCATGGGTAAAGTTGCCCTGCCTGAAATGAGAAAGCATAAGTACTCTGATACCTTATCCACCGGCTGTCTGGCAGCCGGTGGGACGCTGGGTATCTTAATACCTCCCAGCATGGCAATAATATTTTACGGGATTGTCACTGAGCAGTCCATTGGCAAGCTATTTATGGCCGGGATAATTCCGGGCTTACTTTTAACCGCCCTGTTTTGTCTCACCGTATATATTATGGCCAAAATATACCCCGATGTGGCACCCAGGGGTGAAAAAACCACCCTCAAGGAAAAGTTCCAATCCCTTAAGGGTGTGAGGGGCATGCTGTTTTTAATCATCTTGATTTTTGGCGGAATTATGGGAGGGTTTTTTAGCCCCACTGAAGCAGGTGCCATTGGTGCCGTAGGTGCTTTCATTTATGCCCTGGCAATTGGCAAGCTTACTAAGAAAAACTTTTTAGAATCCTTAGATTCATCGCTGCTAACCACCTGTAATCTGCTGACTATCTTAATGGGTGTCGGTATTCTGGGTTATTTCTTTGCAGCCACACAGCTACCTTTTAAATTGGCGGAAGTTATTACCGGGTTCTCTGTGAATCCTTACTTAATATTGGCAGGGGTAATACTGTTTTATATCCTACTTGGATGTGCATTAAATATTATCCCCATGCTGTTGCTTACTTTACCGGCCATTTACCCAACAATTACGGCTCTAGGCTTTGACCCCATATGGTTTGGGATTGTGTTGGTTGTAGTAATGGAAATGGGACAGATAACCCCGCCCGTTGGCATCAATGTGTTTGCACTTAAGAGTATAGCACCGGAGGTGCCAATTGAGAGAATATTTATAGGAACCTTACCCTTTGTATTTACAATGCTGGTTTGTGTTATTATTCTCGTTATTTTCCCGAATATAGTAACATTCTTACCTAACTTATTGTTCTAAGCCCTATATTTGAAAAGGGAAATATGAAATAGGCCGGATATGCCGGCTTATTTCATTAAAAAAATAGTATTTAAAGCTGATTTGAAAGGAAAGATGTGAGATGGCCAATAAGCAGATTGCAGAACTTACCTTTTTAGATGATATTTATTACTTTGAGGAACACACCTGGGCCAAGCTTGAAGGTGACACAGTGCGGGTGGGAATTACTGATTTTGCCCAGGACAACCTAGGCGATATTATTTTTATCGAACTGCCCCAGGTTGGTGAAAGTTTTGATAAAGGTGAAGAGTTTGGCCAGGCTGAGTCAGCCAAAACAGTTTCTTCATTGTATATGCCGGTTAGCGGTGAAATTGTAGAGGTTAACGACCAATTGGAGGATGCTCCTGAAAATGTAAACAGCAGCCCCTATCAAGAGGGTTGGATGATAGTGGTTAAAGCCAGAGATCCGGAGGAGTTAAAAAACCTATTGTCTAAGGACGATTACATCAAGATGATCAGCAATGGTTAAGGGCTGGACAAAGGGAGGATATAATAATGGTTTTTGCAATTTACACAGCAACGGGCTGTACCCGTTGTAAAATAATAAAAGCTTTTATGAACAGTAAGGGCATTGCATTTAATGAATATGATATGAAGGCTGAAGGCAAGGAAGAGTTTCAGAAGTTCTATAAAGAAAGTCGCAAGAGAATATTTCGCGGTCCCGACGGCGTAGAGTTTCCGATTATTTACGACGGTGCCGAAATTCGCCAGGGCATTGGAGCTTGCCTGGCCTATCTACAGGCAGGTACAGATTTAGACGGATTTTTTAGTGTCGGAAGGCTCCATAAAGAGTGGGTAGACGGCATCCATGTTTCAGGTGGGGACCCTCAATATGCGGAAGATTTTTTGGCGGTTTTGCGTTACCTAAAGGGCAACAACATGAAACTGCAAATTGACACAGATGGCAGAAACAGTGGTATACTAGAGAAAATACAGGCTGAAGCGTTGGCAGATGTGGTAATTGTAAAGGTTTTAGGAACCAAAGAAATTTACAGCGGAATCTTTGGCCCCGATTTTGACAGCGAAGAGCTTGCTAAAAGCATAAAACTGGCTGCTGGGTTTCCGGAATGTAAATTTCAAACAAGGGTGGCTCCGGTAAAGCGCAGTGACGGTGAGATAAGCTATATTACACCACAGGAAGTTGCCGAGATTGCCAAATTAATTGAAGATGTCACTGGCAGTAAAAAGAATAGTTATCTCCTTAAACCATTTGATCCTAAGAAAGCCGTGGACGAACAGTTAAAATCTGTAGAACCTTTGGCGGCAAATAACCTTTTTGCCTATCGCACTGCTGCGCGGGCCCATCAAGTACTGACCGAAATAGATAAAGCCTAGGGGGTTAAAACCATGAATTACGATGCTGTGGTAATAGGCGGCGGCCCAGGGGGTTATGTGGCTGCCATAAGAATAGCTCAATTGGGTGGCAAAGTGGCGGTTGTGGAAAAGAACAGCCTGGGGGGAACCTGCCTTAATAGGGGTTGTATCCCTACCAAATCCTTAATCGCAGCTGTTGAAAAGCTTTGTGCGGTGGATAATGCTGCTGAATTTGGCATAGAAGTGGGCAAGCCGGTGGTGAACTTTGAAAAGGTACAGGCCAGGAAAGAAGATGTAGTCAATAAACTGGTCAAAGGAATAGAGTTTTTGTTCAAAAAACACAAAATCGAGTTTATTAAAGGCGAAGCCAAACTAAAGTCTAACACCGAGGTGGAAGTTAAATCCGGCGATGAAGTAATTGCACTTCAGGCTAGTAATATCATCATTGCCACCGGTTCCAGTCCGGCCCTAATTTCTTCCTTAGGCTACAACGGTACCACTGTGATTACCAGTGAAGAGGCACTTACCTTAACTGAGGTACCCAAAAGCCTGTTAATTATCGGTGCCGGCGTAATAGGTTGTGAGTTTGCCTATATATATGGTAACCTGGGAGCAGAGATTACCATGGTGGAAGCAGCCCCCAATATATTGCCCTTATTGGATAAGGATATTTCCCGCCGTTTGCAGATGAATTTTAAAAAGAAAAATATTGTTATCAAGACCAAAATGACCATTAAACAAGTTAAAGAAACAGCTGCCGGCATTGAAGCAATATTAGAGAACGGTGAAGTTATTACTGCAGAAAAGGCCTTAATTTCTATTGGTCGGCAATTGAACACTCAAAATTTAGGACTGGAAGAAGTGGGCGTGGCCCTGGGTGAAAAAGGTGAAATTTTGGTCAATGATAAAATGGAGACCAATGTAAAGGGAATCTATGCCATAGGGGACGTGGTTAATAAATACCAACTGGCCCATGTGGCATCCAGTCAAGGGCTGGTGGCGGCAGAGAACATTATGGGTAAAGAAGCGCAAATGGAATATCATGCGGTACCCAGCTGTATTTTTACCAATCCGCAAATTGCCTCGGTGGGCATTACCGAGCAAGAGGCTAAAGATAAAAACATTCCGGTGCGTGTGGGTAAATTCAATTTTATGGCCAACGGTAAAGCCTTGAGCATGGGTGAAGCCGAAGGTATGGTAAAAGTAATTGCCTGCAAAGACACCGATGTGGTATTAGGGGTACACCTTATTGGGCCCAACGCTTCAGATTTAATAGCCGAGGCTGCTTTAGCCGTGCAAAAGGGTTTGACAGTTAAAGATATTACTAATACAATTCATGCCCACCCCACCTTGGCTGAGTCAGTTATGGAAGCGGCTGCAAATGTGCATGGCCTGGCTATTCACGGCTAGAGAATGGGGAGTATTATATAATGAAGCTACTGGTTTCGGTATTGGGTGAAACTGACTATTTGAAGGTCCTAAGTATTCAAGAAAGTTTATTGCGTTTAAGACAGGATAACAAGGTTCCGGACACCATGTTACTGCTGCAGCATCCTCCCACGATTACCTTGGGTAAGCGAGAAAACAGGGAAAATATTTTACTGACGGAGGAGCAGTTGCAGGAAAAGGGTTGTGTGGTTGTCAAAACAAACCGGGGTGGGGATGTAACCTATCATGGCCCCGGGCAGATAGTTGGTTACCCAATACTAAACCTAAAAAACCACGGCAGCAGTATTAAGGGTTACGTTAATAAAATTGAAGAGCTATTTATTAATTTGTTAAAGGAAGAGTACAAGCTCACTGCCCAAAGGGATGCTCTGCACCATGGGGTATGGATAGGTGATAAAAAAATCACTGCCATAGGCTGCGCTGTTAAGAAATGGGTAACAATGCACGGTTTTGCTTTCAATGTCAATACAAATCTTGAACATTTTAAGTGGATTAACCCCTGCGGTATCACTGATAAGGGGGTTACTTCCCTGAAAGAAATATTTGGACAAGCCCAAGACCTGGATAGGGCCCATCAACTGGTGGTTGACTATTTTTGTGAATACCTGCACCTGCAGCCAAAGATGATCAGCCCACAGCAGTTATATCAAATTGTTGGGAGAGATGGCTCATGACTAAACGCAAACCGGAGTGGCTAAAAATTCAATTAAAAGGTGCTGAAAGGCAACTGGGTGTAAAAAAAATGCTAAACAGGCTTTCTTTACACACAGTTTGCGAAGAGGCTAACTGCCCCAACAAAATAGAGTGTTTTGGGCGAAAAACGGCCACCTTTATGATTTTAGGCAGCATTTGTACTAGAAATTGTACCTTTTGCAATGTTACCAAAGGCCGGCCCAGGGATGTGGATCCCCTGGAACCGGCCCATGTGCTTGATGCAGTGAAAGAACTGGGTTTAAAACACGTGGTTATCACCTCTGTAACAAGGGATGATTTGCCTGACGGCGGGGCCGGGCATTTTGCTGCTGTAATTAATGAACTACATAAGATTAAAGTGACAGTGGAAGTGCTGATTCCGGACTTTCAAGGGAAGGTAGAGGCCCTGCAATTGGTGGTGGATGCCAGGCCCCAAATTATCAATCATAATGTGGAAACGGTGCCCCACCTCTACCCCAAGGTGCGACCCAAAGCTGATTATTTGCGCTCATTGAAATTATTAGAAAGGGTAAAAGAAATGAACCCCCAGATTTTTACCAAATCGGGGATTATGTTGGGTTTAGGGGAAAAGACACAAGAGGTCATTGGGGTGATGAAAGATTTAAGGGGTGTAGGCTGCGATATCTTAACCATTGGACAGTATTTAGCTCCATCCAATAAACATCACCCGGTGGTGGAATATGTGCATCCGGAGGTGTTTGAGGAATACGGGGAAACAGCCTCTGATTTTGGTTTTAAACATGTGGTTTCCGGTCCGCTGGTAAGAAGTTCTTATCACGCCGACGCAGTAAAGAACAAGCCATTTTTCGAATAAGAAAAATGGCTTGTTCTTTAATATGTTTTTTTACCGGTCATTCTATTGCAACATTATATTATAAAAGCTATTATATGGTGGATGTATGAACACTCTGACAAGGGTTCCCCAAATCATTTATGTTAAGAGGAAGATTAAATGGAAATCTACTATATTGACAGAAAAACTGGCGAAAAGAAAAAAGAAGTGGTGGCCGGTGGCAGAATTATCAACTGGGTTTACAACACAGCAAGCGGGAAAACTCTCCTGGAGACTATTATTAAAAGAAAGTTACTTACGTCATTAATAGGACATTTCTATAACACTTCCTATAGCAAGAAAAAAATTGCAAAATTTATCCGTGATTTTAATATTGATATGTCTGAGGCTGCCTTAGAGCTTCCGGAGCAGTACAAAGATTTTAATGATTTCTTTACCCGTAAACTTAAAGAAGATGCCAGGCCAATAAGTAAAGATAAAAATCACCTGGTATCCCCGGCAGACGGCAGAATGCTGGCATATCAAAACATTGACATTCACCAGTTGATTCAAGTAAAAGGCCAATTTTATTCATTGGAAGAATTACTGCAGGACAGCCTCTTGGCCGGCCAATATCAAGGCGGTGTTTGTATTGTTGTGCGTTTAAACCCATCGGATTATCATCGTTTTCATTTCCCGGACAGCGGGATACCGGTGGCATCTAAAAGTATAAGGGGCAGCTACTATTCAGTAAATCCGCTGGCCTTAAATAAGATACCCCAGGTGTACTGCCGGAATTACAGGGAAGTAACAATATTCAAAACAGATAATTTTGGGGAAATAATCTATACGGAGGTGGGGGCCTCCTGTGTGGGTTCTATAGTGCAAACTTATAAACCGGGTAAACCTGTTGCCAAGGGCCAAGAAAAAGGGTATTTTAAGTTTGGTGGCTCCACTGTAATATTATTTGTCAAGCAGGGTGCCTTGCAAATAGATGACGATATCTTAAAAAACACGAAAAATGGCCTGGAAACCAAGGTCTTGATGGGGGAGAGGATAGGTATTACCACAGGGGCATATCTATGAAGTTAACTTTGGGCTCGCCATTGCAGATGGCCCCCTTTTTTTCATATTTTAGTGATTTCTTACTGGGCTAATACTTTAATAGGTGTTGTGGCACTATCGGTTATTGTAATGAATAAGCTGTAGGGATATTGAAATAAGTAATTTGTTGGGGTGAGGAAAAGTGAATAAATATCACAGGTATTCCGGCGTAATCCACGTTCACTCTAGATATTCCGACGGCTTATCCGATGTGCCTACCATTATTAAAGCAGCCCGGCAGGCAAATTGTGATTATTTGATTGTTTCCGACCATGATACTCTAAGACCGTTTTCTTGCCAAGGCTGGTATGACAAAACAATTTTGCTGGTTGGCGAAGAAATCACCGTAAAAGACAATGGGGGTCATTACCTGGCTTTGGGAATAAATACTGTAGTACCCCCCGGTGGTGATGCCCAGCAAACAATTGATGAAGTTGCAGACCAGGGAGGCATTGGGATTATCGCCCATCCTTTTAGTGAGAAAAGGGAGGATCGGTTTAAGCTAACGCCGGTTGAATGGCAGAATTGGGATGTTGTCGGGTTTAACGGCATGGAAATATGGAATTACAGCCACGATTGGATTGATAATTTTCGTTTTCCCATCAGTTTAATCCGTCCGGAAGTGTATATAGAAGGACCGCCGGCAGAGGTCTTTAAGAAGTGGGATAAGCTCTTGCAAAAAAGAAGGGTAGTGGGTATTGGCAGTGTAGATGCCCACGGTTATTTTTATTCTTACAGGCGGATGTTTAAAGCCTTGCGCACCCATTTGTTTTTAGAAGCGCCCCTATCATTTAAAAGTGCTTATTTTGAAAGGGATAAGTACTTAATATACCGGGCAATAAAAAGGGGCAACTGTTATTTTAGCTATGACCACCTTGCGCCTTCCGACGGCTTTATTTACTGGGCCCATAACGGCATCAGGCCTGTAATTATGGGCGATGTGATAAAGGGTGATAGGGGAGTAACCTTAAGGGTATCCATACCGGAGCGGGCTTTAGTGCGTATTATAAATAGGGGCCGGGTGGTGGCCAGCGCCGATAATACTCAAACTCTAAAGAAAAAAGTATATAAGACCGGAGCATACAGGGTGGAGGTGCTGTTAAACACCTATAAAGGGGTAAGAAAGGCTTACAGACCGTGGATTTATAGCAACCCCATATATGTAAAAGCCTCTGCCTAGGAGGTTTTTACCACAAATTAAAAAATATTTAATAGGGCGTGATTGTCACGCCCTTAAACTATCTATCACCTCTTGTATTTCATCTAACAATAAATTTTTATCTTTTGGTAATACCGCCCTTGTGGGAAGGTAGTTCCAAGGGTGCATGCTGGTAAATAAGGTGGGTGTGGATAAATTTACATGCTCAATCATTAACTTTAACTCTTCCAATATTTCCATTGGGGTTAATGGATGAAATTTACCTGAATCGGCTTCGTCTTTTATAGGTGTACCCTCTTCTAAGGCCAGGGTAAGTACGGAAAAAACAGATGGTTCAATGGCGTTGATTAACTGGGCAGTATTAATTGCATGCCCTCTTGTTTTTTCTTTTCCACCGACGCCGAGAATCAACATTGTAGCCAACTTGATATCGGCAGCCAACACCTTTTGTGCAGCTGACAGCATTTGGTCTCTGGTTACGCCTTTATTGATGGCAGCTAACACCTCGGGATCACCGCTTTCAACCCCCAGGTAAACCATTTTTAATCCGGCCTTCCTTAAAACATTGAGCTCGTCAGCACTTTTCCTCAAAATATCCTTTGGCCCACCATAACAAGATACCCTGGTTAACTTGGGAAAGGTGGCGTACAGCATATTTAAAACAGTTAACAGTTTATCGGTCGGTAATACCAAGGCACTGCCGTCTGCTAGAAACACCCGGCGCAAATCAGGCAGCTGCCGCTGGGCAGCTTTAATTTGTTTTTCAATTTCTGCCATGCTGCGCACACGAAATTTAACCTTCTGATACATGCTGCAAAAGGTGCAGGCATTATGGGAACAACCAATGGTAACCCGTAAAATAAAACTGTTGGCTTCGTTTGGCGGTCTAAAAACAGTTCCTTCAGCGTTGTCAAAATGCATTTTATAAACCTCTCTTCAGTGGTATTAATAATAATTATACCCTAAATTTGTCGATTAACGGTGTATTCAATCAGCCAAGGCATTAAATTCTGAAATTTTTGCAATTTTTTAAAGGGTTTTGGAAACAAAATGCAGAAATATGTAAATATTCTAAACTTGTCTTTCCTAAGGGGAGTTTTGGGGAATGTTAAGGCTACCACAATTTAAGGCGATACGCTGGAGATTTATTTTTTATATTACTTTAGTGGTTTTTCTGGGTCAAGTGGTTACATTTATTTGGACTGCCAACAAAATTAAAGAAGATGCAAATTTGTCAGCCCTGGAAAACATAAAAAATCAAATGGCCCTTGCAGAAGCCCTGTTAGACAGTATTCACCCCGGTGAGTGGCAGATTCGGCATGATATGTTATATAAAGGTGATACCTTGATGAATGGAAATTATCAGGTTATTGATTTAGTTGGTAGATTAACAGGAAATACAATGACTATATTCCGAAAAGACATACGAGTAGCTACCAATCTAGTAAGGGAAGGTGAACGTGCCATTGGAACAACCATATCCCCGGAGGTGGCTCAAGTTGTCTTAGAAGAAGGCAATAGTTATTTTGGCGAAGCTGATGTGGTGGGCGTTAAATACCAAACGGTTTATAAACCGATCAAAAATGCTAAGGGTGAGGTTATTGGCATTTTGTATATGGGCGCCAATAAACAATTTATTGATAACATGATTATGAATGCCTACTGGACAACTATGTTTACCTTTAGCTTAGCCTTACTGGGAATGATATTAGTTATCTGGCTGTTAACCAATAAATTAACCAGACCCATTGAAGAACTGGTGGAAGCTGCCAACAGTATCGCCAGGGGTGATATGAAAAATAAAATTAGGGTTACTTCTAGCGATGAGATTGGTAAATTGGCCTGTTCATTTGACAAAATGCGCGTAAAACTACAGAAGCAGTATGACAAACTGCAAAAAACAAATGAAATGCTGCAGGAATCAGAACGCAGATTTAGAGATATGTTGGAAAATGTCCAGCTTATTGCTGTGATATTAGATAAAAATAATAACATTACCTTTTGCAATGATTATTTACTAAGAATAACGGGTTGGAAACAAGAGGAAGTGATAGGGCAGAACTGGACAGATCTCTTTATGCCAGAGGAACACAAAAACGGTTCCGGGGAGGGAGTGCAGGCAAACCAGGTAACTTACAAACCGCAAGTAATAAAAGAAATAATAACTAAAAGCGGTCAGCGATTATTAATTCAATGGCACATAACTGTGATAAAGGATTTAAACGGCAATATTATGGGCTCAGCCCGCATCGGTGAAGATGTTACCGAAAGGAGAAAGTATGAAGAAAAGATAGAGTATTTGGCAACCCACGATTCTTTAACTAACATACCAAATCGCTATTACCTGGAGGAAGAGCTAAAAAATGTGATTTCAAGAGCCAAGCCTGATAATATGGGAGCACTCTTATTTATTGATGTGGATAACTTTAAACTTATAAATGATACCCTGGGACATGATGCCGGTGATACGGTGTTAGTTGCCTTGGTAAATAGTTTAAAGATCCATCTACAGGACGGTGACTTCATTGCCAGATTGGGCGGTGATGAATTTGCTGTATTGCTAAAAAGAGCAAGCCATGAGGAAGCAACCCGTTTGGCTGAACAGATGCGGCTGGCCATTGATGAAAGTGGACTGTGCACAACAGCCTATCACAGCTGTTTTAATGTTAGTATCAGCATTGGGATAGTGATGATAGATGGCCGTTTAGATTCCCAAAAAGTACTTTCTTATGCAGATTCAGCCTTGCATAGGGCCAAAGAAGAAGGGAAAAACAGGATTATACTTATTGATAATAAAGAAGACCCCATATCAATATTTGCTGAAACCAATGAAATAATTAATATGATTAAAATTGCCCTAAGGGACAATAAATTTCAATTATATTTTCAACCGGTGGTTAGGGCCAAAGACAACAAGGTTATTTATTACGAAGTTCTTATTCGAATGCGCAACGGGGACGGCAATTTAATCCCTCCCTCAAAATTTATACCCATTGCTGAGCATTTTAACCTCATGCCCCAGATTGACCGCTGGGTGGTGGACTATGGCCTACGCGTTCTACAGGAATATCCCAATATAAAGCTGTTTTTTAATCTGTCCGGAGTTAGCATGGGGGACGAAGATTTGCTTGACCATATAGAGGCAGCCATAATTAACAGTGGTACAGATGCCAGCAGAATTGGTTTTGAGATTACCGAAACTGCAGCAGTTAAAAACTTAATCATGGCAGAAAAATGGATTAACAAATTAAAGAGTTTAGGTTGTCAATTTGCATTGGATGATTTTGGCATTGGTTTTTCTTCATTATCTTATTTGAGTATGTTATCGGTGGATTACTTAAAAATTGATGGTTCATTTGTGAGAAAAATTACCAAGGAGGCCAGTGCTGCCACTTTAATACAGGCTATCAATACGGCTGCTCACGCCATGAACAAAAAGACAATAGCAGAGTGTGTAGAAAACAAGAAAGAGTTAGATAAACTGAAAGGGATGGGAGTGGATTATATGCAGGGGTTTTATTATGACAAACCCAGCCCTATCCCCTTAGAAGTTAGATAACTAATTTAGGCCCCGGTTTGGGGTCTTTTTTTGTATTTGTCATCATGTGCTGATATTAGGTAAGATTAGAAATCGGTGCAAGGAGTGAAAGGACCTTATGCATATCTTTTGGTGGCAGATTTTAAGTGATGACGAAATTTTATCTAGGATAGAGAGCATTATTGATGAGAGAGACGAGATAGAAAATTTACTGGCCCAACCAAAGGTTAGCACAGATCCGGAAAAAGTGCCGGAGTTAGCCAAAAGAATGCACTGGCTTGATGATATATGCCTTGTGGCGGAAGAACTAAAGGAATATCTGTCTGATTTAAAGGAGTTAGAAGGAATAGTGGTACATGAAGGGGTTGAAGACCTGAAAAATGAATTCTATCCCCTTTACGAAGAATATAAAGAGATTTATAAGGAAAAGGCGGCACGGCTTTATCAATTATTAATGGGAAAAGGTATTTGGATGAAGAGTATGAGGATGAAACAGATATAGAAATTCTTAAATTCCTTGATTATGCCGGTGCAGAATATGCTTGGCGTTTAGGTATTAATGTTAATATAAGCCGGTGTGAATCCAGGGAACGTTTAGAAAAACTATTTAAAAAGGGTTTAATAGAGAAGGTTCAAGGCATAATGTTAGAAAATTATCACTGGGAAAGGGACTGGATGAAACATATGAACCACACCTATTATCGAATATCCAGGGAAGGGCGACTATATTTAAGAAAAATGCGCCGGGGATTAGAAAGCCTTGAATAGGATTGACATTGGACGTATTACGACCTTATACTTTTAGATGTGTATTAGTAAAAAAAGGAGATTATTATGGTTCAAAAGTTAATTAAAAATGCCCTTGTGATAACAATGGATAATAGGCGCCAGATTTTTGAAGGCGGAGATGTACTGGTAGACGGAGATACCATTGCTGCGGTGGGCAAGGTAAATGAAGCAGAAATTAAACCCGATGCTGAAATTGTAGATGCCACCGGCAAAATAGTTATGCCAGGCCTGATCAATACCCATGTGCATTTATCTCAGCAGTTGGGACGGGGCCTGGGTGACGACGTTGACTTACTTACCTGGCTGCGTGAAAGAATTTGGCCTTACGAAAGCAATATAAACTTAGAAGATTCTTATGTGTCTTCGTTGGCCTGCTGTGTGGAACTAATTCATTCCGGTGTAACTACCTTTGCTGAAGCCGGAGGCCAAGAGGTGGACGGTATGGGCAGGGCCGTTGAGGAGATTGGCATCAGGGGTATTTTAGCCAGGTCAACCATGGACTGCGGTGATGGCCTGCCCCATAACTGGCAGGATAGCACTGATTCGGCACTGGAAAAGCAAGTGGATCTGATACAACGTTGGCACGGTAAGGCCGATGGACGCATTAAAGTATGGTTCGGGCTGCGTACCATTTTTAATAACTCTGATGACCTGATTACCCGCACTAAGGAATTGGCCGATAAGTACCAAGTGGGCATTCACATGCATGTGGCAGAGGTGCCTGAGGAGGTGCGTTTTGCAAAGGAAGAGCGGGGCAGTACTACGGTGGAGCATCTTGCCAAATTGGGGGTGCTGGACGATAATTTTTTAGCAGTGCACACCGTTTGGCTGACTGATAAAGAAATGGATCTTTTTGCTCTCCATAATGTCAAGGTGTCTCACAACCCCGGTGCAGCTATGCGGGTGCTGGGTTTTGCACCGGTGCCTGCTATGTTACAGCGAGGGGTGTGTGTATCCATTGGTACCGATGGCGCACCATGCAACAACCGCATGGACATGATGAGTGAAATGTATTTAACTTCTTTAATACATAAGGGACGCAACTTTAACCCTGAAATTTTACCGGCAGAACAAGTGTTAGAGATGGCCACTGTTAATGGGGCAAAGAGTCTCTTGTGGGATAAAGAAATTGGTTCTTTACAACCGGGAAAAAAAGCGGATATCATTGTTGTTAATCCCCTCAGCCCAGGCAGTATTCCCTTACATGATCCGGTGGCAAATATAGTTTATGCCATGCAATCCCATAATGTAGAATCTTCAATGTGTAACGGTAAGTGGTTGATGCGGGATAAAAAGATATTAACCGTAGACGAAGAGAATGTACTGCAGCAAGCACAAAAAAGGGCATCTGATTTGATAAAAAGAGCCGGTATTAAGCTGCCCAATCGTTTCCCGGTGATAAGGGTGAGATAAAATTTAGGTTGAAGGGCGGGTATGGCACCCGCCCTAAGGTTTTATACCGCTGTCCAGCCTCCGTCTACGAATATTGTTTGTCCATTGGTATAACTGCTGGCATCGGAGGCCAGGTAAATTAAAATACCGGCCAATTCACCGGCTTTGCCGGGACGCTGCATTGGGCAGCGGGATTTAATGTAAGCTAAAAAGCTTTCTTCTCCAAGTACCGATTGGGTCATTTCCGATTCGAAGAAGCCCGGACCGATGGCATTTACATTGATACCATATCTGCCCCACTCACCGGCAAGGGCCCTGGTGTAATTGATTACACCGCCCTTGGAGGCATGGTAAGCAGAGGCAGGGATGGCTGTGTTTCCTACCTGGCCGTACATTGATGCAATATTGATTATTTTGCCGTATTTACGTTCTATCATATGCTTGCCCGCATGTTTAGCAAACAAAAATACACCCCTGAGGTTGGTATTCAACACCTTATCCCAGTCCTCAACACTTAAGTTTTCTGCCACATCACCGGCAGACACCCCGGCGTTGTTTACTAACACATCAATTTTGCCAAACCTATTTAATGTACTTTGTATAACATCTGCCACCTCATCTTCTTTGTTTACGTCACATTTTATAGGAAGGCATTGGCGTCCCATGGCTTCAATTTCTTTTTGAAAGTTCAATAATTTTTCGTACCTGCGGGCAACTATTACAAGATCAGCCCCTTTGGAAGCTAATATCTTGCTAAATTCTGCGCCCAGCCCGCTGGATGCGCCGGTTACGATGGCTACCTTGCCTGACAAATCAAATATATTTTTCATTAATAATCCCCCTTCATATTTTAGTGAGAAAACTATAAATAGCACCCATAGGTACATGGACAAAACATACAATTATTACTATAACCGTTACTATGAGGAAAATACATAATTAAAAAACTTAATTAATTACTATAAAAAATATTTATTTGGGCAGGATTTTTATATTTGATATTGAATATACACTAGCGTGTTGTTTTAATGATTAAAACATTTAGCGACTTTAATATATGGAGGGAGTTTTTTGCAAAAAGATGTAGACATTAAAAAAATTCAAGAGCTTGATAAAATTTCACAGTCTGTACATCGCTTGGCTCAAAATTATCTAAGTAGTTCTTCTAAATTTTCTTCTCTAACGTTGGCGCAAATGTTCTTAATAAAAGTAATAAAAGATAACGGCACCGTAACCCCGTCAAGTTTAGCCCAACGGATAGGGGTGACATCCGGCGCCATAACCAGTTTAACTGACCGACTATATAAACAAGGTCTGGTAAACCGAAAGCGCAGTGATATTGATCGCCGCTTAGTTATAATCAGTCTCACCGAAAAAGGGATGGAGCTTGCCTGCAGCCTAGAGGAAGAGCGACTTAATAGGATGAAAGAAATATTTTCAGAGCTAACCAATGAAGATATTGAAACACTGATCAATATTTACGGCAAAATAAACAATACTTTAACACGACTTGTTAATTAGAAGATAAAGGGAGCGAATAGAGTGCGAAAATATTTTATTACTTTACTGGCAATGGTGGGCATGGTGGTTTTGCTGGTGGGTTGTGGCAATGGCGACAATGGAAATGAGGTGGAAGAAGAAAGTTCTGTTCCGGTGAATGTGGTTCTGGCATCAGTTGAGGACTTAGATCAGGAACTGGAGCTAACCGGTGAAGTGAAACCGGGAAATGAAATTACACTGGCACCGAAAATTGCAGGCAGGGTGGCAGCGGTACATGCTACCGTTGGTCAGACGGTCAGTAAGGGTGCAGTGCTGATAGAATTGGAAGGTACTGATATCAAGAACAGCCTGATAACAGCTGAAGCTGCGCTTGAAATGCAGCAAATTGCCTTGGAAGATGCCCAACGGAATTATGAGCGTATGAGCCTTTTAAATGCAGAAGGAGCCATTTCACAATTGGAATATGAAAAAGCGGAAACCCAATATAAGCTGGCCCAGGCTCAACTTAATCAAGCCAAGGCAAGTTTGGATATAGCCAAAGATAACTATAAGGAAATAACAATTACTTCTCCCATGGGCGGCAAAGTGGCCTTCATTAATGCTGAAGTGGGCGAAATGGTGGGTCCCCAAGTTCCGGTGGCCGGTATTGTTAATTTAAACACTGTAATAGTTAAACTAAATTTGTCTGAAAACCTGGTGGGTAAGATTGCTGTGGGACAAAAGGTAGATGTGTATATTAATGCTTTGGGTAAAACAGTGGAAGGGAAAATAAAATCCATTGCACCCCAAGCTGACAATATGACCAGGGCTTTTCCGGTGGAAATAGAAATACCCAATGCCGACGGTGATATACTGGCCGGCATGGTAGCAAAGCTACAGCTTTCAGTGGGTCAGGCAAAGGATACTGTGGTAGTGCCCACAGAAGCTGTGTTAGAGCATAATGGGCAGCACCGGGTATTTGTGGTGGAGGATGATCTGGCCCAACTGCGGGAAGTTAAAGTGGGGATATCCAATCAAGAAAAAACACAAATATTATCCGGCATTGAGCCTAACGAACAAGTGATTACCGCTGGTAACCGTCTTGTAGGTGACGGACAAAAAGTTACAATTGTAAAAACCACCGGCGAAGCCGGGGGTGATAAATAGTGAAAATAGCAAACTTTTCAGTTAATCGTCCTGTAAGCATAACCATGATAATATTGGCCATGGTTATTCTGGGTATGTTTTCATTACCCAGGCTGGCTGTGGACCTATTCCCCGATATGGAATTACCGGTGGCAGTGGTTGTTACCAACTATCCCGGTGCCGACCCTGCCGAAGTGGAAAATGTAGTTACCAGACCGCTGGAGCAAGCGGTGGCTAACACCAGCGGACTTGATACCATTCAATCAATTTCAAGCACCGGTAACTCGCTGGTTGTGGTGATGTTTGACTGGAACACAGACATGGACTTTGCCACCATTGAGCTCAGAGAAAAAATAGATATGTATCGGGATATGCTACCCCAGGATGTAAAATCACCCATGGTAATAAAGATGGATCCCAACAATGCTCCCATTATGCTTTATACCATTACCGGTGACGATTTGCTGGAGTTGACCAATATCACTGAAGATACTATATTAACCAGGCTGGAGAGAATTGACGGTGTTGCATCGGCAATAGTAGAAGGTGGCAAAGAGCGGGAATATAAAGTTGTTCTTGACCATGCCAAGTTAGAATCTTACGGCATCCCACCGGCACAAGTTGCTCAGATGATATCCGGCGGTGATATTGCCGGAACTGCCGGTTCTCTGTCCCATGGAAGGACCGACCTTGCCATTAGGGTGCAAAGTGAGTATAAGTCAATTGCCGATTTGGAAGAAATACAGATACCCTTAGGGACGGGAGCCAGCGTTAAACTTTCAGATATTGCTGAAATACGTGATGATTTTAAAGAAGATACTGCCTATGCCTATGTAAATGATAATACTGCTTTAAGTATGGCGGTATTTAAATCTTCCGGTCACAACACAGTACAAGTTTCCCGTGCTGTAAAAGCTGAGGTGGAAAGATTAAATGAAAGCTTGCCGGAGGGGCTGGAACTAACTCTGGTATATGACTCAGCAGAGTTTATTGAGGATTCCATTTCAAACGTAGTTAAACACGCAACCGTTGGTGGAGTATTGGCCATGATTGTGCTTTATCTCTTCCTAAGGAATTTGCGCAGCACCATGGTTGTAGCAATTTCAATGCCCATTGCGGTGATAGCCACCTTCACAATGATGTATTTTGGCAACCAAAGTATTAACCTATTGTCATTGGGTGGTCTGGCGCTGGGGCTTGGTTCTCTCATTGACTTTTCCGTTGTTGTGCTGGAAAGTATCTACCGATACCGAGAGGATGGCTACAGCGTAATAGAGGCGGCTAAAAAGGGTACAGCTGAAGTGGGCAATGCTGTGCTGGCTTCAGGAACGTCCCAGGTGGTGGTTTTTGCCCCGATTATCTTTGTGACCGGCCTGGCCGGCATATTGTTTACACCACTGGCATTGACGGTGAGTTTTTCTAACGTGGCTGCTATGCTGGTTGCGGTATCGCTGGTACCTATGCTTTCGTCAAAGCTACTCGGTAACGTAAGGCCAATTGATACTGCGGCATTAATGCAAGACACATCGAAAAAGCCTACCGTAGTATTTAATAAGTTCTTTATTAGGCTGAGGGAGCGCTATGTTGTACTGCTGAAGTGGTCACTGGGCCACCGTAAAATTGTTTTGGTAGCCACAGTGATATTGCTGGTGGTTAGTTTGGCATTGATTCCGGTTATAGGAGCCGAATTTATGCCATCCATGGATACGGGGGAAATAGTGATCAACATTGAAACTCCCCAAGGCACAGTGTTGGAAGAGACTCAAGTGGTGGCAACAAATATTGAAAACCTTGTAAAAGAACACCTACCGGACCGTGAACGAATATTTACCCGGGTCGGAACCAATGACATGGCCTGGCTAGGCGGTGCCGGCGGTAATGAGGCAACCATTCAAGTTAAACTATTACCCCAGGATCAGCGGGATTATACCACTGAAGAAGCAATGGAAATTATGCGCCAGGCAACTAAAAACATATCCGGCGCCACCATAACCATTGGTCAGGCAGATGAATTTCATATGAGCGGAAGTCCGGTACAGGTAATAATAAAAGGCGATGACCTGGATGTATTAGAGCAGCTTGCTAGCCTGATTACAGAGACTGTGAGCAATGTTGAGGGAACAAGAAACGTATCCAACTCGCTGGAAGATGCCAGACCGGAGGTACAGGTTACCATAGACAGGGAACAGGCCGACTTATACGGGCTGTCTGCTCACCAGATACTAACCACAGTTAACACTGCCTTTGACGGACAGGTGGTTGGTCGTGTGCGCACCGGGGAAGATCAAATAGATATTCGGTTGATGTATCCTGACGATTTTGAACAAAATCAACACCAACTGGCAAGCCTGATGATTACATCGCCCACCGGGGCCAGGGTATCCTTGGGATCGGTTGCGGACATTACAGTTTCAAGTACCCCCAGTTCCATCACCCGTATTGACCAATCTCGTCAGATCAGCATAACCGCTGACATATTTGGTCGGGATCTGGGAAGTATTAATAATGACATTCAAGCCGAACTGGATAAAATGATGCTCCCCGATGGATATATTGTGGAAATAAGCGGTGAGGCAGAAGATATGGCAGAATCCTTCATGGATTTGGGAATGGCTATAATGCTTGCTGCGGTTTTGGTTTACATGCTGCTGGCATCGCTGTTTGAGTCCCTGTACCACCCCTTTGTAATTATGTTTGCCTTACCTCCTACCATAGTAGGGGTGGTATTTGGTTTGCTGGTGACCGGACATACCATTAGTGTGGTTTCATTAATTGGGATGATTATGTTAATAGGTATTGTGGTGAGCAATGCCATTGTACTTGTGGACTACATCAACAGACTTCGGAGTAGAGGTTTAGGGTTAATAGAAGCCATTCTGGAAGCAGCACCTATCAGATTGCGTCCCATTTTGATGACTTCTGTTACCACCGTATTGGCATTACTGCCATTGGCCTTTGGTACCGGGGAAGGCTCTGAAGGTTATGCTCCCATGGCTGTGGTGGTTGCCTTTGGTTTGACTTTCTCCACATTAATTACCCTTGTATTGGTACCGGTGGTTTACACCTCATTTGAAGATCTGGGTACTAAAATTAAAAACCGCCTTGGAATATCAAAACCACAGAACGATGGAATTGATGTAACAGAAGCAAAGAGTTAAACCAAAATTGATATCCCAACTGCCGTCTTGTTTTGCGGTGGCCGCTGATTGGGCTGTTTGTGGGGCGGTATGAAATTTTTCACCTATATTAATGCTTGTGGCCACTGGTAACATTTCGTTAATCATAAAGCGTTTGCCGGTATAAACTACGGCAAACGCTTTATTGTGTACTACTATTACCAAAAGGTATTAGCAAAGTTCTCGTAGAATTCAAAAGGAAATACCTAATTATTTTTGGAAGAATCCCCTCATCCCACCGGCCCTTTTGCTGCCAAGGGCTTGGCCGGACAAAACCTATTGCCGCAGCTGCCGCCATTACTCACGCTGATTATGATACAATTGCTATTTACAAAACTTTTTAGAGGTGAAGGCCGGTGCGAACTGAAATTATTAAAGTAGAAGAAGCAGTAGGTAAGGTACTATGTCATGATATAACGAAAATAGTAAAAGGGAGTTTTAAAGGCCCTGCATTTAAGAAAGGTCATGTACTTAAGCAAGAGGATATACAAGAGTTATTAAATATGGGCAAAGAACATGTTTATGTGCTGGAATTAGAACCCGGTGATGTACACGAGGATGATGCAGGAATTAGACTGGCTAAATCTGTGGCAGGTTCAGGGGTAGAGTGGAAGGGACCCAAGGAGGGGAGGGTAAATTTGTTTGCTGCCGTCCCCGGTCTGCTGAAAGTAAATGTTGGTGCATTGGAATCAATTAATGATTTGTCAGATGTGATTTTGGCCACCCTACCAAACAACAGTGTGGTTGAGAAAGGGAATATGCTGGCAGGAACCAAAGTTATACCCCTGGTGGTTAAGGAAACCGTTATTACCGCTGCAGAAGAAATAGCTGAGGCCTCAGGTGAAGTAATTAGAGTTTTACCGTTTATTAAGAAGAATGTAGGTATTATTGTTACCGGCAGCGAGGTGTACAAGGGTAGAATAAAGGATGCCTTTGGGCCTGGGTTAAGCGAAAAGGTCAAGTCCTTTGGTTCTGACGTTTTAGAGCTTGTTTATGCACCTGACAAGGCCGATGATATTTCGCAAAAAATAAAAAACTTAATTGAAAAGGGTGCTGAGTTGATAATGGTATCCGGTGGCATGTCTGTTGACCCTGATGATGTAACCCCTACGGGTATTCGCTTATCCGGTGCTGAAATTATTAAATACGGCGCACCGGCATTGCCGGGTGCAATGTTTATGTTAGCCTATCTAAAGGATGTGCCGGTTTTTGGTGTTCCCGCTTGCGGTATGTTTTTTAAGACGACAATTCTAGATATTCTACTGCCTAAGGTACTAACCGGTGAAATAATTACCCGCAAGGATTTAGTGAAACTTGCCAACGGTGGATTATGTCGCTCCTGTGACCAATGTAGGTATCCAAACTGTAGCTTTGGTACGGGAGCATCATTTTAACTGAAGTGAGTTAAGCTGTATTATCAGTTGCCTTGGTACGGCTAATATACTCTTGGAATGCTATCTATTCGTAGTATTGGACGCTTATATAGAGAGGTTGTGGTATAAATGGGCGGGCTAGTTTTAATAAAGGGGGCAGGGGATTTAGCCACCGGTGTGGCACACCGTCTTTATAGGTGTGGTATGCAGGTGGTAATGACAGAAATTGAAAAACCTACCGCTGTGCGCCGTACGGTATCCTTTGCAGAGGCAGTATACAATGATAGCCACACCGTTGAAGGGATAACGGCTGTACTGGTAAATGATATTGCCACTGCAAAGGATAAAATATTGGCAGGTGTTATACCAATTTTAAAAGATCCCACCGGGAAAGTGGCATTGCAGTTAAAACCGGAGGTTGTGGTAGATGCCATCGTTGCCAAGAAAAATACCGGCACTAAAATAACAGATGCCCCGCTGGTGATTGGCTTAGGCCCAGGATTTACCGCTGGGGTGGATGTTGATGTGGTGGTGGAAACAAAACGCGGGCATCACCTGGGAAGGGTACTTTTAAAGGGCTCAGCTCAACCAAACACCGGCATTCCCGGCCCGGTGCAGGGATATACTCTTGAACGGGTGCTGAGGGCTCCCGGTGACGGAATATTTAAATCTTGTGTATCCATTGCCGGCAAAGTCAAGGCGGGTGATTTGATTGGTTATGTGGCTAATTATCCTGTAACAGCCGGCATAGACGGGATTTTAAGGGGATTAATAAAAGATGGAATATGGGTGCCAAAGGGGCTTAAAATTGGTGATATCGACCCGCGGTGTAAGTTGGACTACTGTTATACCATATCCGATAAGGCACGCTCCATTGCCGGCGGAGTGTTGGAAGCAATTTTGTATATGACAAAGGGAAGACCATAATTATGATGAAAGCATTGAAATTAACCCCTAAAGAAATGGTTTGTTTTGTGGGCGGCGGTGGCAAAACAAGTCTAATGTTGAAGTTGGCAGAAATGTGTGGTAAAAATAATAATGTGCTTGTGAGTACCACAACAAAGATGTATTCTTGGCAGCTGGAAAAGGCAGGCAAACTGGTTATTGAATCCAATTATCAATTGCTGCGGCAAAGGCTCGCTAATATCTTAAAGGATAGTCCAATAGTTGCCGCAGGCTCCCGCTTAGTAGGCGATAAAGTAGTGGGTTTGGATGCAAAATGTCTCGATGAAATATATGATGAAGGATTATTTGATTATATACTGGTGGAGGCAGACGGATCCCGAGGAAAATCATTAAAGCTGCCGGCCGGCAATGAACCGATAATACCGGAGCGGTGTACAGCGGTATATGTGGTTACAGGTGCCGATGTGTTGGGCAAACCGCTTACAGCAGATTATGTACACAGAGCATCTTTGATGGCGGAATTTGTGGGCCGGCCAATGGGTAGCATCATTGATGACAGTATATTCATTAAGGTAATTAACCACTATTGTGATCTTAAACAAATTGCGAGCAAAAAGGTAGCCATTCTAATTAATAAAATTGACAATGAAAAAATAAGGCGGCACACTAAGGGCTTTGCCTATGGCATATTATCTGATAAAATAAAGTTGGTGTTACTAACTTCGACACTGTTTCCCAACCCCTTAAGGGAGGTGTTGGAATGATATCTGCAGTTGTATTGGCTGCGGGTATGTCCCGCCGAATGGGTGAACCTAAGCTCTTGCTGAAACTGGGTGATAAAACAATCATAGAGCATGTAATACAAAATGTTGTACAGGCTAATGTAAATGAAGTAATCCTTGTTTTAGGGCATAAGGGTGAGGCCATAAAAGGTGTGTTATCCGGTTACCGTTTAAAATATATTTATAACCCCCGGTACACTGAGGGTCAAGGTACTTCGGTTTCTGCCGGAGTAAGTGCCGTCAACCCAAGGTCAAAGGGGATAATTTTTTTATTAGGTGACCAACCATTGATTACCGCCTCCCATATCAATCAATTAATAGATAAATTTAATGGCAGCGATGCAGTGATTGTAAGACCGACGGGGGCAGGAAATCCCACCATATTTAATAGCTGCCTGAAAAATGAACTGTTGAATTTATCAGGGGATGTGGGGGGGAGGCAGGTGGTTGAGAAATATAAAAACCATGTACTAACGGTGCCAATTTACAATGGACACCAATCTATAGATATAGATACCCAGCAGGATTATCTAAAAGTGTTGCACTATTTACAGGTAGGTAAACAAGACGGAACGGAGGGGTAGTATATATGCACAAGATTGTACACAAAGAAGTATTTTCACCGGTGATCAAGCTATTTGAAGTAGAGGCTCCGAAACTTGCAGCAAAGGCCAAGGCAGGTCAATTTTTCATGCTGCGCATTGATGAAAGAGGTGAACGCATTCCGCTTACCATTGCAGACTACAATTGCCAGGCCGGAACAATTACAACTATCTTTCAAGAGATAGGACACACCACCAAGGAACTGGGTAAACTTGCAGAGGGGGACTATATTTTAGACCTGGTGGGACCGCTGGGTGAACCTACCCAAATTAAGAATTATGGCACAGTGGTGTGTGTGGGCGGCGGAGTAGGCATAGCGCCTATCCATCCCATCGCCAGAGCTCTCAAAGAAGCAGGTAATGAGGTAATATCCGTAATTGGTGCCCGCAACAAAGAGTTGCTATTTTGGGAGGATAAAATGGCTGCTGTCAGTGATAGACTGATTGTATGTACCGATGATGGCAGTTATGGACATAAGGGCTTTGTCACTGACGTGGTAAAACAACTGGCAGAGGAAGGCGAAATAGCCCGGGTGTGGGCCATTGGCCCCATGCCGATGATGCGCGCAATGGCAGCCACCACCAAACCGCTGGGTATTAAAACCACTGTGAGCTTAAACCCCATTATGGTAGACGGTACAGGCATGTGTGGGGCTTGCAGGGTCAGTGTAGGCGGTGAGACTAAGTTTGCCTGTGTGGACGGCCCCGAATTTGACGCCCATCTTGTTGATTTTGACTTGGCCATGCGCCGCCTGGCATATTACAAAGACGAGGAAAAAAGAGCAGAAGCAGCAGGAAGTTGTGGTAGTGGAGGTGCTTGTGGATGTCAAAAATAAATCCTGTCAAACATGAAATGCCGGTTCAACCCCCCAAGGAAAGGATTAAAAACTTTAATGAGGTGGCCTTAGGTTATAGCGAAGAGACAGCACTGGCGGAAGCAAATCGTTGTCTGGGCTGTAAAAAACCCAAGTGTGTGGAAGGATGCCCGGTGGATGTACCCATACCGGACTTTATTAAAAAAATAAAAGAGAGAGACTTCTTGGGTGCAGCCCGAGTAATAAAAAGCAAAAACAGCTTGCCGGCGGTATGCGGCAGGGTATGCCCACAAGAAAACCAATGTGAGAAATACTGTATTATCGGTAAAAAAGCAGACCCGGTGGGTATTGGACGATTAGAGCGTTTTGTGGCCGACTATGAACTGGCCCATGGCGGCGAAACGGTAGAAAAACTACCCCCCTCCGGAAAGCGTGTGGCTGTTATAGGATCCGGTCCGGCAGGGCTTACCGCTGCGGGTGACTTAGCTAAAATGGGCCATCAGGTAACGGTGTTCGAAGCATTACACGTAGCCGGTGGTGTATTAATGTATGGTATTCCTGAATTTCGCTTGCCTAAGGATATTGTACAGGCTGAAATTAAAAAGATTAAAGAACTGGGTGTTGAGATAAAGGTTAACTATGTGGTTGGCAAGCTTGATTCTATTGACGATTTATTAGCCGAAGGCTATGATGCGGTGTTTATCGGTACCGGCGCCGGTCTGCCCTACTTTATGAATTTGCCCGGTGAAAACCTAAACGGCATCTACTCTGCCAATGAGTTTTTAACCAGAACAAATTTAATGAAAGCATATCAATTCCCCCAAAGTGCTACACCCATAAAGGTGGGTGAGACCGTTGCAGTAATTGGCGCCGGTAACGTGGCCATGGACGCGGCACGCACTGCACTGCGTTTAGGTGCTAAAGAATCATATATTGTTTACCGCCGCTCTGAAAAAGAAATGCCTGCCCGCCGTGAAGAAATTGAACACGCCAAGGAAGAGGGAGTAAAGTTTGCCTTATTGACCAGCCCGGTGGAATTCCACGGGGATGAAAACGGAAATCTCAAAGCCATGACATGTATTAAGTATGAACTGGGCGAACCTGATTCCTCAGGCCGCCGCCGTCCTGTGCCGGTGGAGGGATCAGAGTATGAAATGAAAGTAGACAATGTGGTGATGGCCTTAGGCCAAGGACCCAACCCCCTGGTACCCAGAACTACCCCTGGTTTGGAAATAACCCCAAGGGGTAATATAGTGGCAGATGAAGAGACCGGGGTCACTTCAAAAGCAGGCGTATATGCCGGCGGAGACATAGTAACCGGTGCAGCCACGGTAATTATGGCCATGGGTGCAGGTAAAAGGGCAGCCCGGGCCATCGATGAATACTTAAGACCCAAAGCATAACATGCTTTGGGTCTCCCATTGTAAACTATGAATATAAGGCACTATTTAATGTTTTGCTGCAAATTAATAAAAACTTCTACTAAGTCAGGATCAAACTGTATACCGGCGCTGAGCTTTATTTTAGACAATGCTTCTTCCTTGGTTATGGCTTTACGGTATGGACGATGGTTGGTCATGGCATCATATGCATCTACGATACTTAGTATACGACATATAATTGGTATATCTCTGCCCTTTAACCCATGGGGGTAGCCATTGCCGTTCCAGTGTTCGTGATGATGAAGGATATAGGGTGCTATCTTGGCCAATTCATTAAAGCTATTGGCAATGTTGTAGCCTATCTCAACGTGCTTGGTCATGGCTATCATTTCCGCTTCAGTAAATTTGCTGGGTTTTAGTAATATACTGTCCGGTATTCCGATTTTACCAATATCGTGAACCATAGCCAGAAGGGATAAGGAAGACAATTGTTGGTTGTCCAGACCGATGGCCATACCCATTTGCATACTGAGATTTTTAACCCTCAAGGTGTGACTTTTTGTTTCTAAATTTCTGGCAGACAGTACTTCTAATAAGGTTAAGATGAATCTGCCGGTTAGGCCGGTTAATGAAGCGGCCTTAATGGTGTACATGTTAGAATCTGCCTCATTAAAGGCTTCATCAATTAAAGCGGGATTATCTGCAATGCCCAAACCAATGGACATGGATACATGCACCCCATGGGTGGAATTATTGTAGTGGGTAATGGCCTCGTTAATGTCATTGATAATTCTATTGGCTTCACCCCGGCCGGTATGGGGGAGCAGGGCCACAAATTCGTCTCCGCCAAATCTGCACAGAATGTCCTTGGGACGAAGACAACTTTCTATTATATTACAGGCCTGCTTTAGCACTTGGTCCCCAACCTTATGTCCATAGGTGTCATTTATTGATTTCAGCCCGTCCACATCACAAAGAATTACAGCTGCCGGAAATATATCTTTACCGGGGGATTGGTAGATTATTTGGTCCAGATAAGTGCGATTATAGGCACTGGTAAGGCTATCGTGGGTGGCCATATATTGTAGTTTAGCTTTAGCCTTATGTCGCTCGGTTACGTCCACCAAAGTACCCACAATTGCCGGTCTGTTATTATATATTATGCGTATTGTCATACACTCACATATTATAAGGGTGCCGTTTTTTCGATAACAAAAAAGCTCAGTGCTGTTTTCTTCCAATGGCTGAAGCAAGTTAAAGTTATTGCTTAAAATATGTGATAATTCACTGTTCCCAATTACTAAGTCCTTAAAGCTAAGTTTATTTACTATTTCATCAAGACGGTAGCCAAATATCTCTGCAAACTTAGGATTTGCATATATTATAATATCGTCTATCATCATAAAAACACCCACCGGAACCTTTTCGGTCAGCAGGCGGTAACGCTTCTCTGATTGATAGAGGGCCTGGGCCAAACGATTGCGTTCCTTCCTTTCCAGCTCAATTAATTTTTGATAATTTAGGCATGAAAGAACAGAGTTAATAATTTTCTTACCCAGTCCCCTAATAACATTTGGTAACCCTTCCCTTTGCACCTCACTTCTACTATAAATTAGCTGAATGATTAACTGATCTTCTAAAGTAATTAAAACCACTTCTTTTTCACGTCCGTTTTTTGGTGCACAAAAGGTATCAAAGTGAGGATTGTCCCTTGTTATAATAGATGTTCCCTGCTTTTTAATTGTGGGCAACATTGTATCTAATAGGTGCGCAGTAGCCTTTGGGCTATACTCTTTTACCCCAAAGCCTGAAGCAGTAACAAAATTTATACTGCCGTTCTCCAGCATCCAGACAACTCCCCGGTGGGCAGCAGTTTTCCTAACAATTGTTGTTATTAACTGATGGAGCATTTTTTTTAGGTCAAGACTGTTGCCAATGGCGAGGGAGATTTCATATGAGAGTGATAAATTTTGGATTAACTCTTTATTCATAAGATTAGCCAACTCCAATGACTATTGATTTGTTAAAAAACTCTAAGTAACGATCACACACCGAGGCAACCTCCCCTAGGGTGAAAAACCCGGCCAAGGGAAGGGCATATTTGTTGTTATCTTGAATGGCACGAATTTCGCTATTAATTTCTTCATCCAGAAAAAGTACCCTGGAAATACAGGAAACCACAAGCATGCATGCCGGTTCTTTATTTGTTTGATCAATTGGATAGTCATTGTAAGCCTCTTGGGTGGCCTTACCTGCAGCCTTGATTAAGCTCTTGTTTTCCCCTTGCAAAATGGACAGTATTGAGTTGGACGGGACTTCTCCAACCAGCTTTAGAGCCTCTTTTCCATGTATAGCTATGGGGTCGCGAACGACAATTGTGCCGTCGGATTTATTCATACCGAAGGGATACCTTTTGGCTATTTCAAAAAAGTTACTGCTGTTTATATTGGTTCCTGTTAATGATTCTAACACTTGACTATAATAGCTAAAGGCAGGCATCCAATTTATTTCATAAAGAAAATGGTGCCGGGCATCATTGGCCACTATAGGGCCATGCATGGGCTGCCAGCCATGATCTACCCCTAAACCTATTACCGAGTTAATGTAAATCAATATGCATCCCCTGCACCAAAAATCTTCCTTTGTAAACAGTACCGGTTTTTGTTCCAAGGTTAAGCTGCCTGCGCCACCGCCAATATACTTAATATTTCTAACACTGGAAGAAAACAGGGTTTCTAAAAAACTGCTTATATTGGTTGCCAGGCCATCAATTAACACAAGGCAGGTGGGGTAATGATTGATGCTATCTGTTAACCGCTGTTTTTGAATATCAGCCAACTTATTATAACTAATAATATTAAGTTCACTATTAAGACCAATGGCCAGTATGCCTTCTTTAAGGGGTTTGCTGTCATAAATAATGCCCGGAAAAATACCACCGCAAATTGGTATATTAAAATTCTTAAACACCGATTGGGCCAGTTGATAATTAAAAGGAGTTTCTTCGCCTACTAACAATAAAACCCCGGTGGTTTCCTGATCTATAAACGAATTTAAAAAAAGCCCTAATTTAGAAATATCTTGATCATTAAAAAAACCAATATTTCGAAACAAAGGGAATACCTCCTTTTCCAATCAATTTCGACACTTATTTTATTATTCCTTTAATTTAATATTGCCGGAAAGTTAACAAAATCGTTAAACTCTATCCTCATAATAGAGACATTTAAGTATTATACTTAAGGTAATGAATGTTGAGGGGGGGTCGATTCATTATGAAGAAGAGAATTTTAGCTTTAGCAGTTGTAGCGGCATTGCTTTTACCTGTGGTGGCCCACGCAAATCCGGCAGAAATCCTTTCTAAACTTACTAATAAAACTGTCCAAGAGGTGCAGGCCGAAAGAAAAGCCGGTAAAACTTATGGTGCCATTGCCAAAGAAGATGGGGTGGCCAATGAGTTTAAAAAGGAAATGCTTAGCTGGAAGAAAGATCTTGTGCAGTCCGGAGTTCAAAGGGGAGATTTAAGTGCAGAGCAAGCCGCTGATTACCTTGATTGGCTGGAAAGTAGAATGGCTAACTGCGACGGTACCGGGCAGGGATGTGAACTGCCCCTGCATATGGGTATGAAGTTTGGTAACGGCCATGGTAAAGGCCATGGGATGGGATACGGCAATGGAAATGGAAAGGCAAGGCAATAAGGTAAATCAGAGACCCTGTGGAGTTAAAGACTTCACAGGGTTTTTTCATGTTCGGCGGTTTATAAAAATAAGGTGAAAAAAAGGAATTTTATTCTTGTTGAAGAATATAGAATACATGTTCGAAAGATTGGGGGCGAAGTTATGACCAATGGTAAGGATTTTCTGTCCAAAACACTACTGCAGGCCAAAATTAACAGGATGAAACATGGGGATGAGCAGGCCGATGATAACCGATCGCCGGCAGATTGGGCCATGATTGCCGGCGAGCATATGGGTCACTTGTTAGGTGCCATCAGAACAAATGATTATGCCGCCATAGAAAAGGAAATATTACATGTATCCGGGCCACTGTTGGAGTTACATGACGCTTTACAGCGAATAAAGGACCAAAAGGAAAAGTAATAGCTTAGAAAGGGTGACTTACATGGAATTGGTAGAGGCGATAAAAAGCAGACGCAGTGTACGTAGATTTACAGACAAATCGGTTGATGATGCCATTGTGCAGGAACTCATTGAGTTGGCAGCGTGGGCGCCCAGTGCGTCTAATCAGCAACCCTGGGGTTTTTTAGTGTTAAAGGATAAGGATGAGCTAAAAAGCTTATCTGAGCAAGCAAAAAAAGATTGGTTAGCTGATATGGACAGGTACCCACACATGCATAAGTATAGAAAGATCATGGAGGATGAAAATTACAATATTTTTCACAATGCCGGCACAGTAATTGTTATTTACGGCAACACCGACACTGCTTGGTATATATACGACTGCAGTTTGGCCGCCCAAAACTTAATGCTGGCCGCCCATGACAGGGGTCTGGGCACATGCTGGATAGGCTTTGCCCACAGAATTCTTGATACACCGGAATTTAAAGAAAAATATAATATACCGAAAAAATACAGTGTGGTGGCGCCCTTAATACTGGGTTACCCCGAAAAAGAGCCCGGCGACGGCCCGCCAAGAAAAGAGCTTCTTATTTTTTCATCATAAGAGACAAGACCTGCCTCCATGATTTTTAGTTAGTCTCTTTAAAATTAAAAATATTCTTTTTCCAGTATTGATAACAGCTGGCTGTATAGATGAGCCAGCTGTTTTTCACTTAAATCACGCTCCCTGTGGGGAGTGGCGATTTCAAACTGCTGCCGTACTGCAGTGGGTTTGTTAGAGTATACCAGTATTTTATGGCCCAGCAACAAGGCTTCTGCCACATCATGGGTAACAAAAACAATGCTGCTTTTATTAATATCCCATAATCGACACGTTTCCCTAACCAGGGCCAGCCTTAAAGGTGCATCCAAAGACTTAAAGGGTTCGTCCATTAACAGCAATTGATGGGGGAAGGCAAAGGCCCTACATAAAGATAAACGCTGTTTCATACCCCCACTTAAGGCGTGGGGGTAGTAATTGCGATATTGGGATAAGCCAACCAGGTCTAAATACCGATTTATCACCTGCTGCCTTTGGGGCATGGGTATTTGGCCAATCAAAACAAAATGCAGGTTTTCTTCCACCGTTTTCCAGGGCAGCAGTCGCGGTTCTTGAAAAGCATAACTGGTCTGCACCCCGGAAAGACCAACCATTTCGCCGTAATCTGGCTGCACTAAGCCTGCCAATATATGTAGCGTTGTGGTTTTACCACAACCGGACGGCCCCAATATACATACTATTTGCCCATCTTCAACATCAAAGGACAAGTCTTTTAAGACCCTTACGCCGCCAAGGGATTTATTTACATTCCGCAAGGATATCATTTTGCATACCTCCAAGTGGACAGCCGTTTATTAATTGCTTGTAAACCGCGATCGGTTAACAGTCCTAACACCACCAGCAGCAGGGTCCAGGCAAATACCTCAGGCGTTTCTAAATTGGTGCGGGCGGTGTGCATACCGGCACCGATACCCCGGTGGGCACTTAAAAACTCAGCCATGGCCACTGCTTTCCAAGTTGTACCCAAGGCAGCAGACATGGCTGCAATAAGATAGGGGATTACTTGGGGTAGGTATACTTCAAAAATCAAACGTTTTTTGTCCACCAAAAAGAGTTTAGCCATTTCAGTAAAGTGCGGGTTGACGTTTTGTACACCCTGTACAATGTTGATGATGACCAGCGGTAAAGTGGTTATAAAAACCACAAATATCGGCACCTTATCTGATCCAAACCAAATCATGGCCAGCACCAGCCAAGAGATGATAGGTATAACCTGAATAGTAACCACATATGGTTGGATTAATTTGCCAATGACAGAATTTAAGCCCATAAACAAACCCAATGGTACGCCTACCACTACTGCCAGTGCAAACCCTGCCAATCCCCTTACAATGGTGTTGCTGGCATGCTCAAATAATTTGCCGCTGTCATATAAATTGTGTAAGGCCTGCAAGGTCTCTATTGGAGAGGGCAAAATGACCGGCTTGTAAAAAAAAGACAGTATTTGCCACAGGCAGACTAAAAACAGCAGGCTAAGAAGGGGCAAGCCCTTACTTAGCCAAGTAGAATTTTTCATCGGGTAATTTTCCTCCCACCATTTCAGGAGAGAATTCTAACAGCTTAGATAAATAGTTTTCCACATCTTCTTTGGCCTGCTGTCCGTCAGCATAGGCCAAGTTAATGCGTGTCATGGACTGCTCAAAGACCGGCCCGGGAATACCAAAATGCTCTTCCACAAGCGGTGCCACCAAAGAAGGATTATCTACAGTTTGCTCCAGTGCCTGCTGATATGCATTCTGAATAGTGTTTAAAGCATCGGGATAATTCTCGGCAAAGGAGTTTTGCACCACTATACCCGTTTGGGGCAGCCGGGTGTTTTCACCTTCAGCTAATTGCCATTGTTGATTATAATCAAAAATTATTTCAACTGATTCAGCGTTATTTAATACATTGGTTACCAAGGGTTCGGGGAGAACGGCATGGTCAATTAAGCCTTGAATCATCATCTGAGCAATTTCCGGAGAATTCATATAGTTTAAAGATAATTCGTCCTCCGACACCTTATTTGCTGCCAAGAGATAACGGGTAATAATATCCGGACTGGCACCCTGGGCGCCCACATATAGCTCAGTGTTTACTAAATCAGTCCATTCATTAATACTGCTATCTGTGGACAGCAGGTATAGGATGCCCCAGGTGTTGACATTGGCAAGGGATATGTCTATATCCTTGTTATATAGTTTAGATGCCACATTGACGGGTAAAACAGTAAAATCCGCTTCATTCTTTACAATTCGTGAAGTGGCCTCCTCCACTGACTTGTATAATAGCAGTTCAATTTCCACCTCATCATCAAAGGGCTCGTTGGCAAGCATCTGTAACAAGGGTGCAGTGGGTGGGGCAGCGGGCGCCTGAATAACAATCTTATCAGGCTGTTTTGTTTCTGCCTGCTCTTGTTCTTTTTCTGAACCGCAGCCGGCAACCAATGTCAAGATTAAAGCCATGACAAAAAGCGCAATTATTTTTCTCAAAGTACCACCTCGCTATAGAATTTATAGTTATATATTTTACACAGCAAGCAAAATATCCTGCCGGCAGATATAAATGTCATATATAAATGTCATGCAACGACAATATTTGCAATGAAATGACATATAAAACATAAAAAGTTTTTTATAAGGTTTAAATAAATGCTTTTTATAGGAGGAATTCATTAGTTTATATAGAAATATTTAATAAATAAATTTAACGAGAGAAGGGAGATACTGTGTCATACAACCAATTATCTATTTTGATCAATGAAATAGGTATAAAAAAGATGTCCGTTAACCCCTGGGCTCCGTTAAGCAAACGCATATATAAATCCAGATTACACGAAATAAATATAAACGAATTGCTTTTTCGGGCGGTGCAAAAAACTTCAGTTGACCACAGATTGGTTGAGCTTTTCCCTCGGCCTGTGTTAATGCTGGACAATGAAGGCGGCATCGTGAAAGCCAATGACAGTGCCCTTGCGTGGATGGGTAAGGAATTTCCTGATGTGGAAGGAGAGTTTATTGGAGATTTACTCTTTGATCGTCGACGAAAAATACAGAAAAATCAGTTTTTGAGCCCGGTAATAGAAGCTATAGTGAAAAACAAAGAATGTTTCCTCGAAAAATGCTATGTATCCACTGCGGCCATTACCAATCCAATACCGGTTGAACTGAGTACCAAGGTGATCAGGATAAATGGCATACCACATACGGCAGTTGTTATCTATGCAGAGTTTGCAACCAGTAGCTTTGATCAAGACATTCAGCGCATGTTTTCCGAGATATTTGCAGACAGCCCAGAGGTGCTGACCAACTTATCAAAATACATAATTGGTCCTGACAGTTATACCTGCGGTCACTGCAAACAGGTGGCGGAATACGCTGCCCTGATTGGTGTGGAGGTGGGTTTAAGCAACCAAGAACTTGAATATTTATATTATGCTTGTATGCTGCATGACATAGGTAAACTTGCCGTAGCGCCCGAAGTATTACATAAAAAAACTTGTGAATTAACACCCGATGAATTGCAAGCGATACAAATTCACCCCGATGCCGGCGCTGATATTTTAGAAGAGTTTTCATTTTTTAAAGACATGGCTCCCTATGTAAGGCATCATCATGAGCGCTATGACGGCACCGGTTATCCCGCTAAACTGAAGGGAAAGGAAATACCGTTTTTATCAAGGATTATGACCATAGCCGATGCCTTTGACGTAATGACATCACCCCACCGTAAGTCCTATAGTTTAGAGCGGGCAAAAGAAGAGCTGGTCTGCAATGCGGGGGGGCAATTTGATCCTTACCTGGTAAGCATAGCTGTTAAACTAATTGACAACGGAAAACTAAAACCGGCCAGCTACTGTGAAACTGAAAATTAAACCACGACAACCCCTGCCATTGCGCGGGGGTTTAATTTTCTTTATATCAGATGTATACTGTCTAGCAGAAAGCTCTATAAGGAGGAAAAAATGGACAACCACATATTGATTGAGCAGGTGGCCTCGGCAACCCATATTCCTTATAAACAAGTTTTACGGACGGTAGAACTGTTGGATGAAGGAAATACAGTGCCATTTATATCCCGATACCGCAAAGAAGTAACCGGTGAGTTATCAGAGGTTCAAGTGAGGGATATAGAGGATAAATTAAAATATTTTCGCAATCTGGCCCAACGCAAACAAGAGGTACTTCGGTTAATTGATGAACAGGGAAAACTAACAACCGAGCTTAGAAAACAAATAGAAAGTGCAACAAAAATAATTCAGGTTGAGGATTTATATCGTCCCTACCGGCAAAAAAGGCGCACCAGGGCATCGGTGGCCAAAGAAAAGGGCTTAGAGCCTTTGGTAAATTATTTATTAAACTTTCCCCCAGAAAAAGATGTGATAAGTGAGGCAAGTCGTTATATAAACAAAGAAAAGGGTGTCAATTCCGCTGAAGACGCCCTGCAGGGTGCCCAGGACATTATTGCTGAAATGGTATCTGATGATGCCGAGGTGCGCGGCTGGGTAAGGCAATTGGTGTCTGAAAACGGTATATTATTAACGGCTGCAAAAGACAATGAAGTTCAATCGGTTTACCAAATGTATTATGAATTTAGTCAACCGGTAAATAAGCTCCCTCCCCACCGTATTTTAGCCATTAACAGAGGTGAGCGTGAGGGTTTCTTAAAGGTAAAAATAGAAGTGGACGAAAAACAAATTATCCAATACATAAACAAAAAATGGTTAAAAACAGGCTCCGGCCCGGTTAGATACGTGCAAGAGGCAGTGCAAGACAGTTTGCACAGGTTGATTTTACCGGCGGTGGAAAGGGAAGTGCGCAATGAGCTTACTGAACGGGCAGAAGAACAGGCCATAAAGGTCTTTAGTAAAAACCTGCAACATTTATTATTACAAGCTCCGGTGAGGGACAAAATGGTTTTAGGGGTAGACCCTGCCTACCGCACCGGTTGCAAGTGGGCAGTGGTGGATGACACAGGTAAATTGCTGGAGGTGGGGGTGGTGTATCCCACTCCGCCGCAAAACAAGGTGGAGCAGGCAAGGAAAGTATTTACCTGGTTGGCTGATAAGTACAACATTGAAGTAATTGCAATCGGCAACGGAACGGCCTCTAGGGAGACTGAACAATTTGTGGCAGACTTTATAAAAAATTACACCCGAAGACAATTGCATTACCTTATCGTCAGTGAGGCAGGGGCCAGCGTTTATTCTGCCTCGGAACTTGCAGGTAAGGAGTTTGCCCATTTAGATGTTGCGGAACGCAGCGCCGTTTCCATTGCCCGCCGTTTTCAAGATCCCATGGCAGAGTTGGTAAAGATCGATCCCAAGTCCCTTGGGGTAGGCCAGTATCAACATGATGTCAATGCTAAAAAATTAGAAGAAAGCTTGTCTAGGGTGGTTGAATCCGCTGTCAACCATGTGGGTGTAGATTTAAACACCGCTTCACCTGCCCTGCTTTCTTATGTGGCGGGGGTTAACAGTACAGTGGCAAAGAACCTTGTCAATTATCGCACAGAAATAGGTCGTTATAAAAATCGAAGTCAGTTGAAGAAAGTACCCCGGCTGGGACCCAAAACCTACCAGCAGTGTGTTGGATTTTTACGGGTTTTTAACGGAGATAACCCATTAGACAAAACCCCCATTCACCCGGAGTCCTACGACCTTGTAAAAAAATTACTTAAGGAAATAAATTGTGGCTTAGAAGATGTGGGCAGTGATGAATTGAGGGCTAAATTAGCTCAGCTGGATGTTGAAAAGATTGCAGATAAAATAAAAGCCGGAGTGCCCACCTTAAAAGATATTATTGATGCCTTAATGCGGCCGGGCCGAGACCCCAGGGAAGAATTGCCGAGGCCGATACTGCGCACTGACGTACTCACCTTAAATGACTTAAAGCAAGGCATGGAACTGAAGGGAACGGTGCGCAATGTAGTGGATTTTGGTGCCTTTGTGGATATTGGGGTAGGGGTAGATGGACTGGTGCATATTTCGCAATTAACGGACAAATATATCAAACACCCATTAGAAGTTGTTTCCTTGGGGGATGTGGTGGAGGTTAAGGTATTGGAGGTGGATACTGCCAGGGAAAGGGTGAGTTTAACTATGAAGGTATAATTAATTAAATATATAAAAATCAGATATTCAAATTATAGAGGGTTGTGATATAATACACATATTATAGACAAGTAATTAAACAGGAGGGATTATTAGTGAATTTATTAATTATGGGGCCACCGGGGGCAGGTAAAGGTACACAGGCCGAAAGAATGGTAAAAGAAATGCAAATCACCCATATTTCCACCGGAGATATGTTTCGTGCCGCCATTGCTAACGGCACAGAAATGGGCATGAAGGCAAAGGAATATATGGACAAAGGCGCACTGGTACCCGATGAAGTGGTAATTGGTATGGTCAAAGACCGTCTACAAGAGGATGACTGTAAAGAAGGCTTTTTATTGGACGGATTTCCACGCACTGTAGAGCAAGCTGTGGCGCTGGATGAAACTTTAAAAGACTTGAATATTAATTTAGATGCAGTAATAAACATAGAAGTTCCGCTGGACAAGTTAATGGCCCGTCTCACCGGACGCCGTGTCTGTAAGAGCTGTGGAGCTTCTTACCATGTCATATTCAACCCTCCGGCAGAAGAAGGCAAGTGTAACAGCTGCGGAGGTGAACTGTATCAGCGTGATGATGACAATGAGCAATCAGTGGGCACCCGTCTAAATGCCTATATGGAAAAAACTCAACCCTTAATTGACTATTACAAAGAAAAAGGCATCTTAAAGCCCATTAACGGCGACCAAGAAATCGATAAGGTTCTGGAAGAAGTACTGGCAGCAGTAAAATAATGTGACAAAGCAAAACCGGGGTAACCCCCGGTTTTTTCTATTTAGCTAAGAAAAAAGGTTAGCTAAGGCAGGTGAACACTTGCTTGCAGGAACCCACTACAGTTAATTGTGCCCTAAATAAATTTTGGATAATTTTACTCCCCTTGAGACAATTTAATAGTATTACATATTAATGAGTTTTTTGGCATATTAAGGGCAGGTGAGGACAATTTTTCGATACTTCATGCGGGGAAAGAAAAGCTATCCCAGTGCTAACCAAGCTGCTGATTTATTAAACCGGCAGGTGTCTGCTGATCTGCATACCAATGTAGAAATTATTCAAAAACTTTTTAGCGAAATGCCTGACCTTATCATCCATAGTTTTAAGGTCAATGAAACGGGCACACCTGCTGCCCTGGTTTTCATAGACGGATTAAATGAAAAAAAAGTGCTCAATGATAACATACTGTATCCATTGATTCATGAAACCAAACTTGACAAGCCCCATTTAGGACTAAGCATTACCGCGTCCAATATAAAAACCGAGCTTAAATGGTCTAACATAGAAGAGGCCCTGTTGCTGGGCAGCGCTGTTTTGTTCATGGATGGCCAAGCCAATGCGCTTATTTTGGATACCCAAGGGTGGGTACAGAGGGAAAGTTCTGAGCCGCAAAATGAGTCGGCCCTAAGGGGTGCCCACCAGGGCTTTGTGGAGACCGCAAAATTTAACATTGCCATGATCCGCCGATATGTGGCCAGTAGGGAGCTAAAGATGAAACAATTGATGGTGGGTAAAAGAGTGAAAACCCAGGTATTCTTATTGTACTTGGCCGATGTGGCAAATCCGCAAGTGGTACAAGAGATGGAGCGGCGTATCAGGAAATTGGATGTGGATGCAATTATTAATACCGGTGAACTGAAAGAATACATTGAAGACAATAGGTACAGCATATTTCCCCAGTTTCAGGTGTCTGAAAGGCCGGATAATGTGGCATTAAACATCTTAAAGGGCCGTGTGGCGGTCGTTGTAGATCGCTCGCCGGGTGTAATTGTTGCCCCTGCTACATTATTATCATTTTTTCAGACGGTGGATGATTACAGCTTTCGCTGGATTCTCACTTCCTTTATCAGATTATTGAGGGTATTTGCCGCTTTTATTGCTTTGTTTTTACCGTCCTTATACATTGCCATAGTTACTTTTCACTATGAAGTTATGCCCTTGGACATTGCAATGATAGTGGGTGAATCCCGGGAGAAGGTGCCTTTCACGCCCATTGTTGAAGCATTATTGATGGAGGTAACCTTAGAGATGCTAAGGGAAGCAGGATTGCGCCTGCCATCGCCCATTGGACAGGCCATTGGCATCGTGGGTGGCATTGTCATCGGCCAGGCGGCCATTGATGCTGCCATTGTCAGTAACTTGTTGGTGGTGGTGGTGGCACTGACTGCCATTGCATCGTTTATTATACCAAACCCGGAGATGTCTGCGTCTATACGGTTGCTGCGCTTTCCCATGATGATATTGGCCTCGCTCTTTGGTATGGTAGGGGTTATGGCCGGTATGATGATGCTCGTTGCTCATTTGATAAGCTTGGAATCGCTGCGTACGCCCCTGGCAAGCCCCTTTGCTCCGCTGCGCTTGACAGATTTGAAGGATGCATTTATTCGCTTCCCTATCAGAATGTTGCAGCATCGACCCCATGATGCACGGCCGACCCAGAGAAGGAAACAAGGTCAAAACAAAAGAAGTGGCGATTAAAATATGAAAAAACACCATCACAATTCAATCACCTTAATGCAGTATATCTTTATTATCGTCGGTACCCAGGTAGGAGTTGGTATTTTTTCACTGCCTGTGGAAGTGGCCGAAACTGCAGGCACAGATGGATGGATGTCTATTATTCTGGGCTGGTTTGTGGCTGTGCTAGTCAGCTTGGCCATCATTAATGTCATGAAAAGGCATCCTAATGATACTGTTTTTGATTTGTTAAAGAGATATTTTGGCAAATGGCTGGGCGGTATCGGCATAGGGTTGTGGATAATATATACTGCTTTTGCTGCCTTTACTGTAATAATGATGTACATTCACATTTTACAAATATGGGTATTGCCGGTAACCAGCACTTATATGTTGGCAATTCTGCTGCTGGTGCCCATGTATATGGTGGCCAGAGACGGCGTCAGAGTAATTGGCAGATATGCAGAATTAATTTTTTTCTTAGCCATTTGGATACCTTTTCTGATCCTTTCTAATATTACGGAATCCCGCTTAATATATATTCTACCGCCACTAAAGGAGGGTTTGTTACCGGTTATAGCGGCAACCCGGGAAACCCTGTTTGCTTTTTTAGGGTTTGAACTGGCCTTTTTGTTTTATTCTTATTTAGATAAGAAAGAATATGCAATTATAGGGGTAATTGCTGCCAATACCATCTCAATGATGATATTTTTAATGATTACCCTTACCAGCTTTACCTATTTTAGTCCTGACGAAATTCTGCAGTACATATGGCCTACTCTCATGCTGCTAAAACCGATCGAATTTACAATCATTGAAAGGTTTGAGATATTGATCTTAACATTTTATTTATTTGTTGTTTCCACCACCGTGATACCCTATCTTTTTACTGCAGCCTTTGGAACCGGCTTATTATTTAAACTTCAAAGCCATAAAGGCCCTTTAAAGGTCTTTATATTAATGTTTATCGGTGTAAGTTATATTGTGTATTTTGATCGTTATTTGCTGGGGTTGGCAGTAGATACTTTTAGTAAAATGGGGCTTATCTTTGCCTACCTATTTCCTGTTTTGTTATTCCTCTATATTCTTGTTTGCAGAGTCATTAAGGGGGAGCCCAAAAGTGATTAAAAAATTTTTGTCAGTTACCGTACTGTTTCTCATAGGTATAACTATTACCTCTTGCAGTTTCCGTGTTCCGGATATGATGGTTTTGGAAGACTTAAATGTTACATTGTCCATTGCCATGGATCTTGAGGACGACCGGTATGTTATTTATCAATCAATACCTGTTTTTAGGAAGGATGTAGAGGAAGAAGTCAGTGTACTATCTATGCCTGCCCAATCCATGGGCCAAGCAAGGAAGGTTATTTCCACCATGGGCACCGGGAAGATGGCAGAGGGAAAACTTCAGGTTTTGCTGCTGGGAAGGGAATTATTGGATGAAGGGGATATAATATGCCATCTTGACTATCTCTATCGAGACCCGATAGTGCCGGCCAATGTAAGGATAATTGCAGTTAATGGGCCTGTGAAAGAAATTATGCATTTAGATACCGGCAACAAGCCTCGATTAGGGGCCTACTTAAAGGATTTGGTAAAGTCCGGTTATTCGGATGATGCCACTGTTGAAACAACATTACAGGAATTTTTCCGGCAAAGTTATGACAAGGGGATCACTCCCAGTATAAGTGAGATAAAAAAGGGAGACACCGAGATCAGACTTACAGGCACAGCACTGTTGGGGAACGATGGCAGATATGTAACCTCATTAGATAATTTAGAGTCAGTCCATCTGTTGATGTTAAAGAACGAATTAATACTGCCGATGGAGGTGTCTTACCCAACTAAAGATATAATCACCATATACGTAACTGATTTTAAAAGGGATGTTCGGACAAGTTACCGGAACGGCACATTTATATTTGATGTGACAATGAGTGCTGAAACAGTTGGCATTAGAGAGATGACAGTGCCGTCCGGTGAGGGAGAGAATCACGTCCTTAAAAGTAAAAGCCTTGATGAGTTAGAAAAAATAATTGCTGAACAAATTATAGTGCATTGTGAGCAGGTGGTAGAAAAAGCACAGCAGCATCAAATAGAACCCTTTGGGTTTGGTCAGTTCGCCAGAGCCCAATGCTATGATGAATGGAAAGAAATAGAGGAGAGCTGGCCCAAGGTATTTTCAGATGCAGAGGTTAATTTAGATATTAAAATAAAAATCAAAGAGGAAGGGGTAATAAAAAAATAGTATCACTTGGTGGGCATCAACAAAGGACACCCACCGACCATAAACTTATACATGGGCAATGATGTCTTCTTTTTCGGACAATAGGTCTGCGTGCATGCCGTAAAAATCATTCCACCTGCGGGCTTTGTCGTTGGCCAGCGCTTCATATGCCCTGGCTTGATTGGCGTGCGCCCTGACAAGTTTTGCGGCCTCCTTGCTGTTAAGAATGGTTCCGGGGCCACCAACACAGCCGTGGGGGCAGCCCATTCCTTCCATAAAGTTGGCATTTAGTTTTCCTTCTTCCAGTTCTTTTAGTAATTTGTTGCATTCTTTAAGCCCATCACCATAAACGGCGCGAATCTCAAAATGCGGTGCCAGAGTTTCTACCGCCCTGGTTATCGCCTCGGTAACTCCGGCAGTGTGGGCATAGATGCGGCCGTCGTGGGAGGCATCTTCCATTTTTATTTCGCCCAGTGAACCGTCCAAGGGTACATCAGCCGCTTCCAACAAGGCCCTTGTCTCCTTAAAGGTGAGTACGCAATCCACCGCCGGTTGCAAATCAGGGCGCTTGGCCTCGGCTTTTTTGGCAATGCACGGCCCAATAAAGACCACTCGGCAGTGGGGTTCCCGTTCTTTTAACATTTTTCCCAGGGCAATCATGGGAGACATGGAGGCAGAAACCAGGTTGGCCACCTTGGGTCGAATTTTCTCTACCAGTTTAATAAAGGCAGGGCAGCAGCAAGAGGTAATCATAAATTTTTCACCCCTGTCCATGCGCTCCACAAATTCCTTAGCCTCCTGGACGGTGACCACGTCGGCGGCCATGGCAACCTCGTATACGTCAGAAAAACCAATTGATTTCAAGGCCCCCTTAAGTATTTCCGGTGTTACCTTTTCACCGAATTGACCCACAAAGGCCGGGGCCAATATGGCGTAAACCGGGTATTGCCGGCGCTGCATAATCATATTTGCCACCTGGGCAAATTCCGAGCGGTGCACTATGGAACCTGTAATGCAATTATCAACACACCAGGTGCATTCCACACAACGTTGGGCGTTAATTTTATAATTGCCCTGTTCATCCTTATCAATTGCTCCTGTGGGGCAGACCTCAACACAGGGTTTGTTTTCGGCGCAGTTATCGCAAGCGCCCTCAATCATTTGCACCAGCAACGAATTATCATCTGATTCATCGTCTAACATTAAAGAGAGGCGCTTTTCTACCCTCTGCCGCCAGAATTCCCTTTGGGGGTCATTGTCATCAAAACAGTCTTTCATGATGCGGTTTACCGTTTTATCCCGATCTTTAATGCCACTTTCTTTAATTTGCCGTGCTAAACTTACCATTAAGCGGTGGGTAAATTCATTAGGCTGCAAAAAAATCACCCCTGTAACAAGGCTTTAAAATATAAAACAAAATGTCTTCTAAGCTAGTTTCCTCTAATCAATCCCTGTTTATCCCCGGTAATTAGTAAGTAGTAGAAAACACAGGGGTAATGACACAGCCTAGGGAGCAGTGCCCAGTGCCAAGAATAATAGAGAAACCGGAAGCTCCTTAGGAGATTCCGGTTTCTTCTTCTAAATTAATCCATTCCACAAGATGTTTCTCTAAATCAGTCTTTAAGTCTTCTATTTGTCCGTTTATTTCCAAACACCTATTATGATCCTGATATACTGTGGGCAGTTCTAACTGCTGCTCAAGTTTAGCAATCTCATTTTCACACTCTGCAATTAACTCTTCCAGCTGTTCTATTCTGCGTTGTCTTTTTCTTTGCCGGCGTTGAATTTCCTTATTTTCTAAGTACTTTTGTTTATCCTGCTGTATTTTTTTACTTTCTCCGCCGGTATTAGTGGCTTGCTCATCCTTTTCTAGCTCTTGTTTTTTAGCAATGTAATAGTCATAATCACCCAGATAAGCGGTGACCCCGCGCCGGCTAAGCTCCAGCACTCGGGTGGCAACACGATTAATAAAATATCGGTCGTGGCTGACAAAAAGTATTGTGCCGGGAAAGTTTATCAAAGCCTCTTCCAGCACTTGGCGGCTGTAAATGTCCAAGTGGTTGGTGGGTTCGTCTAATATTAATAAATTACCCTGCCGGAGCAGCACTTTACTTAAAGCCAGCCTGGCTTTTTCGCCACCGCTTAAATTATTTACAGTTTTAAGCACCTCTTCACCGGTAAACAAAAAATTTCCCAGCACGGTGCGAATGTCTTTTTCGTCCATACGGGGGAATTCATCCCACAGTTCATGCAGTACTTGCTTATTTCCGGTAAGTTTTGCCTGCTCCTGCTGGTAGTAGGCTATTTGCACCTTGGTACCGTAGCGGATGTGGCCAAATAAAGGGTGCAACTGACCGGTTATATTCTTCAGCAAGGTGGATTTGCCCACACCGTTAGGACCCACAACAGCAATACTCTCGCCACGCTCTACAAGAAAATTAATGTTAGATGCAAGCGGGTGGCCATAGCCAATGCTCAGGTTTTTCACCTCTAATACCTCTTTGCCGCTTTGCACCTTGACGTTAAACTTAAAAGAAATATTTTTGCCGTCTTGCTCCGGCCTGTCCATTAGGTCCATCTTCTCTAACATCCGCCTGCGGCTTTGGGCCCTTTTGGCGGTGGAAGCCCGTGCGATGTTCCGCTGTACAAAATCTTTAATGCGCGCCACTTCATCCACTTGCTTTGCATAGAGCTTTTGTTTTTGCGCCAATTCTTGAGCTGCCAGTTCTAGGTAGCGGGTGTAATTGCCCTTATAACGGGTAATTTTATTGTTTTCCAAGCGGTAAATTACATTAACCAGTGAATCCAACAGGTAGCGGTCGTGGGAAACTACCAATATTGCTCCGGGATATGATTTGAGATATTGTTCCAGCCAGTCAAGTGTGTTAATATCCAGGTAGTTGGTAGGTTCGTCAAGCATTAACACATCAGGGGATTGCAGCAGTAGTTTGGCTAGGGCCACAAGGGTTTTCTGTCCGCCGCTGAGATTATTGATCAAGGTATCCTTGCCAAGGGCGTCGATATTCAGCCCATGCATAAGGCTGCGCACAGTGGAATGATAACTGTAACCCCCCTGTTCTTTAAAATCTTCCGATAATGATGAGTAGTTTTGGCAAAGCTGTGAATAACTGCGCTTATCGGCAGCCACAGTGGGGTCAGCCATCATTTTTTCCATATTTCTAAGCCGGTGCTCCATTTCTATCAAGGGTTGAAAGACAGAAATAAGTTCCTGATAAATACTTTTATCCGATTCTAAACCGCTGTCTTGGGAAAGATAGCCCACCCTTATATCTTTGGGTTTGATTATTTCTCCGGAATCACAGGTAAGTTCACCCACCATTATTTTCATCAGTGTGGACTTGCCTGCGCCGTTTACCCCTACCAGCCCCACCCGTTCGCCGGATTTTACAGTGAGGGTAACATCGGTTAAAATAGGGGTGGCGCCGAAGGATTTGGTAATGTGGGAAGCCTGCAACAATATCATTTTCTATTCACCTCTACACTTTAAGTAGTTTATCGCACTGTATGGTTACAGGCAAGCCATTGTAATTTTAGTTTTAGAAAAACAAATTTAGATGCTCAGGAGGTATAAATAATGTATACTATTACACCCCAATCAGGCAATATCGGTATTATAAAGGCACCCCATGCAGTAAAAACCACCGGAGTGACCTTGGTCAGTCCTGATTTTGAAAAACCTTATAAAGCTCTGGACAAGCACCACTTGATCAGTGCTGCCATGACAGGCAAATTTGATTATCGTTGGGAGTACAGCAAAGAAGATGAGGCTTACCTGTTAAAAGTTAATTATTTTCAAGGGAAACTTGAATTTACGGTGAGATTTCCTAAAAAAGGTGCCGGGGAGATTTTACAGGCCCTGATATCTAAAAACCAGCGTGTTGTTACCATGGTGTTAAAATACAAAGAGGGTGCGCGCCTGCTCTTTGATGATGCGGTGGTTTTGATGGGCATTGAATTGGAAGTTTTACCGGAGGCAGGTTGGCCGCAGGCCGCTGAATAAATATTAAGTTGAAATCTGTCACTTTTTTGCTTGACACCAAATTAACCACTTGCTATTATACCTAATTAAAGTAGTAGTACATAAAGAGGGCAACGGTAATCATACCGTTGCCCTTTTTATGCAGCAAGTATAGTTTTTTAAACCCTCTACCCATTATTGGAATCTCGATGACGATGGGCCATCCGGCTGGCTGCAGCGGCTATAATGGCACACACAAGATCGTCTAAGAAAGTATTCACCTTGCCACTGTTGGTATCCAACTTTTTAATGATGCCGGGTTTGCCTTTGTCAAGGTAACCAAAGTTTGTCGAACCGATTGTTCCGTAAAGGGTACCAATACCCAAGGCCAGTATTTCGTCTATGCCATATAGACTGTCGTCGTTGCGCAGTATTGATAATAAGGGTTCTTCTAATAATCCCTTTTCGGCAAGTTCATCCAGGGCAATACCGGTTAATATTGCATGTTGAATGTCACGTTTATTGAGAACGGCCAATATGTTGTCTTTACATTTCTCGTAGGTTAAATTAGGCAGATAAGGGCTTTGGAGTTCATATAAAACCGGAACGAGATCATCTATCTTTACGCCCCGCTGCTGCAGTTTTATTATTACCTGTTCTTTCATAAGCCCACCTCATTTGCTTGGTTTTGTACTAAATAACTAACTGCCGTATATACAATATAACATATTTAACGGGACAAAAGATACAAATTTAACGGGACAAAAGATACAAAGTAAATAAATATAACACCCATGTCGAGGGCCATAAATCAAATTTAATAGGGCGCAGGGGACCCTAGGACCAAGAAAAACTAGCAAGGTTTTATCACCGGCACTTCCCCCCAGGCATAGGATGGTTAGAAAAGCATTTCAGTTGTCTATTATTTGTACATATTGAAGTAAAAAATTTTATAAAAATTTTAGATGTCAAGAAGGAATTTATTAAATCCATGAAGAATAATAGGCCTTGTCGTCAAATTATTAAACACCTGTTGTTCAAATGACATTTGAACAGTTTTGGGTGGAGAATACTAAATACATGGGGTGGTGCAACTTGATGGCGCAGCATAGTTTTAACCTGCGCGTTAAAGATTTAACACATATTCCGATACAGCAAGTTGAATCCAGCAAAAAACTAAAGGCACAGTTAGCAAAGGCCTTAACCGTTTCGTCCGATGACCTCTTAGAAGAGATTCTTACTGACACTGAATACAGGGGCCAGCCTTTATTAATTAAAGATTCTAAAGGTAACAGTTTGGGAATATTATTGCCGGCCATGCTGATTAGCCAACTAATCAGCGCCTATCAGCGTTTAATAAGGTACGTGGACTGTTTTTTAGAAACGGTAGATGAGGCTGTATGTGGTATAGACGGGCAGCAAAGGGTAGTCATCTGGAACAAGAATGCCGAAAAGATGTATAATCTTTCCTCCAATGAGGTGCTGGGCAATACCATACATAATTATTTTAATAATTTAGTTATAACCGGTTTAATACATCAAGATCAGCAGATAAAATCGCACTATCATCAGCCCTGCGAAGGAAAACACGTGCTTATAAATGCCTCTTCCATAAAGGTCGGTGAAGAATTTATAGGCGGCATTTCCTGCGAAAGGGATATCACCGAATTGGTTCAATTAAACCAGCAACTGGCTAAAACCAGCTCAAAGGTAAAGGTGTTGGAGGATGAGATCAAGAAAATTTCCAATAGTCAGTCAGCTTTTGATAAGATAGTAGGCAGATCCAATAAAATTACTGAAGCGGTGGCCCTAGGTAAAAAGGTGGCCGGCACCGATGCACCGGTTTTGATACGGGGTGAAAGCGGTACCGGCAAAGAAATGTTTGCCAGAGCGTTACACCTGGACAGCCATCGAAAAGACGGCCCCTTTATCACAGTAAATTGCGGAGCGATACCGGGTAATTTGTTTGAGAGCGAGCTCTTTGGTTATACCCCTGCAGCTTTTACCGGTGCAACTGCCAAGGGTAAACCGGGAATCTTTCAACTGGCTTCAGGGGGTACGGTGTTTCTGGATGAAGTGGGTGAACTGCCGAAAGATATACAGGCCAAGCTGCTCAGAGTGTTAAAAGACAAGGTGTTTTATCCCATGGGTTCAATGGAACCTGTGCAATTTGATGTGCGTGTAATTGCAGCCACCCATCGGGATTTAGAAAGCATGGTGAGCAAGGAACAGTTTAGGGATGATTTATATTACAGTCTTAGCGTGGTACAGGTAGATATGCCTCCGCTTAAGAAGCGTAAAGAGGATATTCCTGAGCTGGTACACCTATTTATCCAAGAGTTTAGCCAAATTTACGGCAAAACTATCAGCAAAGTAAGTCCAAAGGTTACCAACGCCTTTTTAGAATACACATGGCCGGGCAATGTGCGTGAGCTAAAAAACGCTGTTGAACGATTGGTAGTTTTAGCAGAAAACGAGATAATAAATGAAGACTGCCTGCCAGATAATTTACGCAGACATACATATATATCACTGGTGTCAGCACCGGACGGTGGAAATTTAACGGACGTAACAGTGGAAACAGAGCGGCAGTTGATTTTGAAAACCCTAGAGCAGGTTAACGGCAACAGATCGGAAACTGCTCGTATACTGGGTATACCACGCAGTACACTCTATTATAAATTACGTCAACTGGGTATACCTACCAAAGACCAGGGTTAAAGAATGTGATTTCGGGGGGAGGTGAGGACCTTTCATATAGTCTAGTTAATTACTGATAAAGAACATTAAATATCATGGGGGAGGAATAAATTTGAGAAAGAAGAGTTTGTTGTTAACAGTGATTGCCTTGCTGGCGCTATCACTTATGGTTGTAGGCTGTGGCGGTGACAGCGATACACCTGGCAGTCAGGCTGCAGGTGATGTGATTAAAATTGGTTTTTTAGGCGCTAAAACAGGCGGACATGCTGATTTCGGCATTAAAACCTTAGAAGGCATGAAGATGGCTGCAGAGGACATAAATAATGCCGGCGGCGTCTTGGGTAAAAACATTGTAATTGTGGAAGATGACCACGGCAGTAAGCTGACCGAGGGTGCCTCTGTTACCCAGAGGTTAATTACCAGGGAAAATGTTGTTGCCATCGTGGGTGACCCCACAACCGGTATCACTAAGCTTGCGGCTCCCATTGCTGAAGATAATAAAGTTGTATTATTGTCAGCCGGTGCTGTGGGTGCCGATGTGGTAAATGACGAACAAGGCAACCTGTACGAATATATCTACCGCAACACCTTGCTGGATGCCTTTGCTGCGCCGGCAGTGGTTGCATACCTAAAGGAAGAAATGGGCTGGGAAAATGTTGCGTTGGTTACTTCTATGAACAATGACTACAGCGTAGGACTTTCTGAAATCTTTAAAGGTGCTTTAGATGAACACGGTATTAGCATTGTTGCCGATGAAAAAATATCTGACGGCGAACAAAACTTCTCTGCCACAGTAACTGCCATTAGACAGACAAATCCCGACGGCTTGATATTCACCGGTTACTATACTGAGGGTGGACTGTTGATGAGGGAAATTAGAAACCAAGGCATGGATATTGTCATGGTTGGCGGCGACGGTCTACTGGGCTCAACCCTATGGGAGATGGGCGGCGAAGCAGTTAACGGCAGTATGGTTTACTGTGGATTCGAAGCTGATCCTACCATTGCTAACGAAAAAACCAAAGATTTTATCGAGCGCTACACAGAGGAATATGGTGTAATGCCTAATATGTTTGTGGCCCAGGGTTATGATGCAGTAATGATGTTGGCGGATGCCATGACTGCTGCCGGAAGTGATGATCCCACCGTATTTAAAGAAGAGATTAAGAGCTTACAAAACTGGCAGGGTGTTTCCGGAACAATTACCATTTTGGAAAACCACGAGCCATTGAAGAGTCCGGTGTTCTTGCTCGAGGTTGTTGAAGGTGAAGATGGCCAGCAGTTTGGTGTGAAAGCAGCAATCCCTGTGGAAGGTAATTAATTTTTGTCAGTTTACTGGGCATAGCCATCACAGTGGCTATGCCCAGTAATACCATGCCGAATGGAGGAAGTAACTGATGTTTGAACAACAAGTTATAAACGGGCTTACCCTGGGGGCTGTTTACGCCCTGATTGCCTTGGGGTACACCATGGTTTATGGGATTATACAACTGATTAACTTTGCCCACGGAGAAATATACATGATTGGTGCCTTTACCGGTGTTATAATGGTTGCCATTTTAGGCCAAGGGTTTTTTGTCTCCATTGTAACAGCAATGGTGGTATGTATGATTTTGGGTGTATCCCTGGAACGGATTGCATATCGTCCGTTAAGGAAATCTTCACGTTTAGCAGTGTTGATTTCTGCAATTGGGGCATCTATATTTTTGCAAAATGCCATTGTCTTGTGGAGAGGCCCTCAGCCCATGGGGTTCCCGAAGGTAATTAACGATGTCATTTATCATGTGGGACCGATTGAGATTTCCAAAATGCAAATATTAATTTTAACCACAGCTGCAATATTAATGGCTATTCTCAATTATGTAGTGAAGTATATTAAAATCGGCAAAGCCATGCGTGCCGCTTCCGAAGATTACGATGCTGCGGCGCTGATGGGTATTAACATTAACAGGGTAATTTCCTTTACCTTTGCAATTGGTTCTTCCTTGGCGGCAGCAGGCGGGGTATTGGTGGGTATGTACTTCAGCTCGGTGGCACCCTTGATGGGTGTTATGGCCGGTCTAAAGGCATTTTGTGCAGCGGTCCTTGGTGGCATTGGCAGTATTCCCGGTGCCATGTTAGGTGGTATGTTTTTAGGGATTGCCGAGACCATGGGTATTGCTGCCGGCTTTAGTACATATAAAGATGCCATTGCCTTTACCTTGCTAATCATTGTTTTACTGGTTAAACCCACCGGCTTAATGGGCAAGCCAATTCAAAGGAAGGTGTAGGTGAGCTAAGATGAACGGATTTCTCGAGTCTTTAATTAACCCTTACTACATGCAAGTGCTCACTCTGATGGGAATATATATTATTGCTGCCTTGGGCTTAAATTTGATCACCGGTGTCACCGGACAACTGTCCTTTGGCCATGCTGCATTTTTGTCGGTGGGTGCTTATGGCGCGGCCATAGTGTCTGTGAAATTACAATTTCCATTCTTCATGGCACTTATTATTGGCGGCTTGTTGGCAGCACTTGCCGGGGTGGTAATTGGTTTTCCGGCCCTTCGTTTGAGGGGTGATTATTTAGGTATTGCTACCCTGGGTTTTTGTGAAATAATCCGAGTTGTTTTTTTGAACAGCAGCATAACCGGCGGGGCACTGGGTTTTGCAGGTATCCCTCGGGCATCCAATATTGTACTGGTATTTTCTCTGGTGATTGTCACCGTTGTTGTGATGTATTCAATACAAAACTCTCGCTTTGGCCGAGCACTGATATCGATTCGCGAAGATGAAATTGCTGCTGAAACCATGGGGGTTAATACTGCGGCCTATAAGGTAAAGGCCTTTGCCATTGGTTGTTTCTTTGCCGGCATTGCCGCTGGATTATATGCGCACCTGTTACAATATATTAATCCTTCAGATTTTGGTTTCATAAAGTCTTTTGAATTATTATGTTTTGTGGTGCTGGGTGGCTTGGGCAGTATACCGGGTGTGGTATTGGGCACCTCTGTGCTAACGCTGGCACCTGAAGCTCTGCGTGTGTCATCTGAATACCGGATGCTGATTTACGGTGCCCTAATGGTAACCATGATGGTATTCCGTCCCAATGGATTTTTGGGTGGCGTTGATTTGCATCGTGTCTTCTTTAAGAATAAATATAAAGCAGAAGCCGACCGGGGCTCCACTGCCGGAGGGGCTTAAAGGTAGTATGCGATGAGGAGTTGATGGACGTGGCAAATATTTTAGAATTGCAAAACGTGACCATTCGTTTTGGCGGGCTGACGGCAGTGGACAGTGTAGATATGTGTGTTGAGGAAGGATCTATTAGGGCCCTGATAGGGCCCAACGGAGCAGGCAAAAGCACTATTTTTAACATTGTTACCGGTATTTATGCCCCTACCAATGGTAAGGTGATTTTTAAGGGCGAGGATATTACCGGTATGAAACCTTATAAAATTACTATGAAGGGTATTGCCCGTACATTTCAAAATATCCGGTTATTTGGGCAAATGACGGTATTAGATAACGTTAAGATTGGCCAGCACTGCCGTACTAAAAGTGATTTTTTAGGCGCTATTACCGGTTTTGTTAATCCAATTGTTAAAAGAGAAGAAAAGGAAATTGAGGAAAGGGCATTAGAAACTTTAGAGATTATGGAGCTTTACCATAAGAGGTATGAGTATTCTAAAAACCTTTCATATGGTGAGCAGCGACGCTTGGAGATTGCCCGGGCTTTAGCCACAAACCCAGCGCTAATATGCCTTGACGAACCTGCGGCGGGTATGAACCCCCAAGAAAAACAAGTGCTGATGAAAATGATTAGAAAAATACAAAATATGGGATTGACGGTTTTCTTAGTGGAACACGATATGAAATTTGTTATGAACCTATCAGACCAAGTGGCAGTTTTGGATTATGGTCGTAAAATTGCTTCCGGTACCCCTGCGGAGGTACAAAAGGACCCGGATGTTATCGCTGCCTACCTGGGAAAGGATGTGGATTAAATGCTGCTTGAAATTAAAGATCTTCATGTTTCCTATGGAGCTATCCGGGCATTGGAAGGTGTTTCTTTTACAATAGATACAGGCGAGATAGTTGCCCTTATCGGTGCCAATGGTGCCGGCAAAAGCACAACCTTGCGTACAATTTCCGGTTTAATTAAACCTACCCAAGGATCTATTATGTATAAGGGCAATGATTTGGTTAAGCTGCCACCCCATAAAATTGTAGAAGCAGGTATTTCCCAGGTGCCTGAGGGCAGAAGGGTGTTTACCCGTATGACGGTGTATGAGAATTTAGAGATGGGGGCTTATACCAGAAATGACAAGTCCGGTATAAAAGAAGATTTAGGCAAGGTATTTAAAAGGTTTCCCCGTTTAGAGGAACGTAGGAATCAGTTAGCCGGAACTCTCTCCGGTGGGGAACAACAAATGTTAGCCATGGGAAGGGCATTGATGTCCCGTCCGGAGGTGTTGTTATTAGACGAACCTTCTATGGGTTTAGCACCCATGTTAGTTAAAGAAATATTTGAAATCATTAAAGAAATTAACAGTTCAGGTACTACTGTGCTGCTGGTGGAGCAAAATGCCCATATGGCATTGTCCATTGCTAACCGTGCCTATGTATTAGAAACCGGCAGGGTTGTGCTATCCGGTTTGGCCAGTGAGCTGATTAACGATGAAAAAGTGCGCAAAGCTTACCTTGGGGAAGAATAAAACCCCTTTGTGGATGGATTATGCATTGAGGGAGCGATTGATTTGGTGCTGACTGTAAAAGAAGTGATGTACTGCAATTTTGTAAAAACAACTCCCGAAATTACTGTTGCTGAAGGAAGAGCTATTGCTTCTAAAAATGACGTTATTTTATTGGTGGTGGATAAAAATAATTTACTGGGAATAGTTTTCCATAAATATTTATTTGACAATAAGGTAGAACCAGATACCGGCATTACAGAAGTGATGCGCAGTGATTTTTCTATTCTCGATAAGGATGCTTTAAATGATGACGTTATGACCTATTTACCTGAATTGCGCTATCATCCTTTAGTGTTGGCCGGGAATGATGATGAACTCTTGGGTGTCTTGGCCTTTGACTTATTATTTACTGAGCTGGCTAAAGAATTGGTGGTTACCAAGGCCAGGTTGAGTGCTGTGCTGGATACAGTGGGTGAAGCCGTTTGTGTGGTTGATGATGAAGATAAGGTGGTCAATTGGAATTATCGGGCCGAGGCTTTGTACAATATTAAATCCCAAGACATTGTCGGTAGAAATATTGATGAGTATTTCTCCAATTTAATGGTTACCAAGGTCATTAAAGAGCGTTCCGGTGTAAGTTCGGTTTACCATCAACCCTGTGAAGGCACCCATGTATTGATCAGTGCCAAACCCATCAAGGTAGGCGATCAAATAGCGGGTGGAGTATCCGCTGAAAGAGATGTTACCGAGGTTGTGCAGTTAAATCAGAGACTTAATCTTGCCAGCAGTCAGGTACATGAGTTGCAGAGTGAAATTAAACGTATAACCGGAGGTAAAAATCCCTTTGCCCGTATTAAGGGACACCATCATAAGTTAACAGAGTTAATAAACATGGCCCAAAAGGTAGCCCAAACCAACGCTCCGGTGCTAATTAGGGGTGAAAGCGGTACAGGTAAAGAACTGTTTGCCCGGGCCATTCATGATGCCAGCAGTCGAGCTGATAAACCCTTTGTGGTGGTTAACTGTGCTGCTATACCGCCGACCTTATTTGAGAGTGAAGTGTTTGGTTATGAAGCGGGTGCCTTTACAGGTGCCGACCGTCGGGGTAAAATTGGGTATTTTGAAAGTGCAAACGGGGGCACCTTGTTTTTGGATGAAGTGGCAGAACTGCCCCAGAATTTACAGGTTAAATTATTAAGGGTGCTGCAAGACCAAGAATTTTACCGGGTGGGAGGAAGCACACCGGTAAAAGTAGATGTGCGCATCATTACAGCCACCCACCGCAACTTAGAGGAAATGCTCAGCAAAGGCTTGTTTAGAGATGATCTTTACTATCGCTTAAATGTGGTTACTTTGGAGGTGCCTCCTCTCAGAGAGCGCAGGGAAGATATTCCGGAATTAGTCTATCTGTTTGTTCAAGAATACAGTCAACTTTACGGTAAAAACATTGTCAAATTAGAACCGGGGGTTATGGCTATTTTACTGGCTTATCCCTGGCGAGGTAATATAAGGGAAATGAAGAATGCCATTGAAAGAATGGTCATTTTGGCCGAAGGAGAAGTAATTGACGAATCCTGTGTTCCGAAAACATTGAAAAAACAAGGTGGCAAAAATCAAGCTCCATATCAAACGGGCTTAGTCTCGGTTACAGAACAAACGGAACGGGAACTTATTCAGCGCACCTTAAAACAAGCTAACGGTAACCGTTCCCAAGCAGCGAGAATGCTTGGTATTCCGCGCAGTACTTTATACTATAAAATGCATCAATTAGGAATTATGTAAACATCTATCAGGTGTCAACAACACTGTCTGGTGTTTAAAAAACTGACATGTATATAAAAATACGGCAGGTAAAAGCGCGCCATTGCGCGCTTATTGTTTTGGCATGTATTTTGCAATGTCATAATTGGGGGAGGTAATGCCAATGCGAATAAAAGAACATCCTATTTTAAAATTTGAGCACGGCAAAAAGGTGAAATTTTATTATAACGGTACCGAACTTGAAGGTTATGAGGGTGAAACCATTGCTGCAGCTCTACATGCGGCAGGAATACGCACCATGCGGGAAAGTATTCATTTGCACCGGCCCAGGGGCCTCTTTTGCAATATCGGCAACTGCTCATCATGCTTAATGGTTGTTGACGGTATGCCCAACGTCAGGGTATGTGTAGAAAAATTGCGTGAGGGTATGCGTGTGGAAACCCAAAGAGGGAAGGGTGAGTTGAAATGAGATACACTGAAATATGTATTATAGGTGGTGGACCGGCAGGCCTGACTGCGGCCCTAAAAGCTGCCGGTTTAGGTGCAGAGGTTACCCTGGTGGACCGCAATGACTATTTAGGTGGTCAATTAATTAAACAAACCCACCGTTTTTTTGGCTCTAAACAACAAAGGGCGTCGGAAAGGGGCATTAACATTGCCCGGGAACTATCTGCAGCCGTTCTTAACAACGATAAAATAAAGGTTCTTACTGAAGCCACTGTTTTGGGCTACTATGAAGACGGTGTGGTGGCGGTGGAACAGCATGATAAATTCATTAAAATAAAACCCCAAAAACTTATTGTAGCCACCGGCGGTGCAGAAAAAACACTGGCCTTTCCCAATAATGACTTGCCAGGAATATATGGGGCAGGGGCGGTGCAAACGCTGGTTAATGTAAATGGGGTAAAACCGGGCAAAAAGGTTTTGATGGTTGGAGCAGGTAATATTGGTGTTATTGTCAGCTATCAATTGATACAGGCCGGCGTGGAGGTGGCTGCAATTATTGAAGCAGCGCCCACAATTGGGGCTTATTGGGTTCATGCCTCAAAGGTGGTGCGTGCCGGTGTGCCCATTTATACCAGCCATACTATCAAGCGTGCCTGGGGTGATCAAGAACTGGAGGGCGCAACCGTTGTCAAGCTGGACGAGAATTGGCAGCCCATTGCCGGTACGGAAATAGATTTTGATGTGGATGTAATTTGTCTGTCGGTGGGCTTGAGCCCCCTCACCGAATTGTTATGGCAGGCCGGATGTAAAATGGCATATGTGCCGGAGCTGTGTGGTCATGTGCCCCTTAGGAATGAGAACCTGGAGACTTCAATACCCGGCATATATGTGGCCGGCGACGTGGGCGGTATTGAAGAGGCCTCGGCTGCCATGATGGAAGGCGCATTGGCCGGGCTAAATGCAGCAAAATCCTTAGGTTACCATGCTCCGGACTTTGCTGAACAGCGTGCCGGTGTGCTAAAAGAACTGGAAGGCTTAAGGTCCGGTCCTGTGGGTGAAAAAATTCGTTCCGGGCTGGCCAAAGTGGTCCTTTAAATATTGTGCCTGAGGTCCGTTTTCTGTTTTTAGGAAGGGAGGAGTTTAATGTGTTAGCAAGAACCGGTGTACCAACCGCAGAAGATATAGCTGAGGTTATGCCCAGCAAAGAGAGATTAGCTAAGGGTGCGGTGGCAATGATTGAGTGTTTTCAGAAAATACCATGCGACCCCTGCTACCATAGCTGCAAGAGACAGGCCATTCAGCCCTTTGCCGATATTAATGATCGCCCCCGATTAGATCATGATAAATGTAACGGCTGTGCAATGTGTTTAAGCCGCTGCCCGGGCTTGGCCATATTTATTATTGACCAAACCTACAGTGCCGATAAAGCACTGATAAAAATTCCTTATGAATATTTACCGCTGCCCGCCGAGGGTCATGTGGTGGATGCGGTGAACCGTGCAGGACAGACAGTGGGAGAAGCCCAGGTTGTTAAGGTACAATCCTCTGAAAAATTAGAGGGAACCAATATTGTTTGGTTAGCTGTACCCCATCACCTGGCTATGGAAGTAAGACACTTTAAGGTTAAGGAGGTGCGGTAAAATGTCAGGTTGCGGTTGTAAAACCAAAGATAACAAAGATGTAAACATTATTTGCCGTTGTGAAGACATAACCTTGGAAGAAATCCGTGCCTACATATATGACAAAGGTATCACAGACCTTGAACAGTTAAGGCGGTTGCTGCGGGTGGGCATGGGCCCTTGCCAGGGAAGAACTTGTACACCTTTAATCGTTAGGGAGATTGCTGCGGCCACCAAAGAGCCGGTCAGTGATGTGCCCCTAACCACTTTCCGCCCTCCTACTACACCAGTGAAATTAGGAGTGCTTGCCGGGGGTGACGATAATGATTAAAACTGCAGATGCGGTGGTGATCGGTGGCGGAATTATAGGTTGTTCCACCGCTTACAACTTAGCCAAAATGGGATTAAAAAAGGTTGTATTGATAGAAGAAAAGTATATTGCCAGCGGGGCCACAGGCCGTTGCGGTGCGGGTATGCGGATGCAGTGGGGCACCGAGCCAAATGCTGTGCTGGCCAGGGACAGCGTGGCCATGTATGAAACGCTGGAAGAAGAATTGGAATATGACGACAGTATCGAGTTAAAACAAGAGGGTTATTTGCTGTTGGCTTACAATGAAAAAATGGTTGAGCAGTTTCATAAAAATTTAGGCCTGCAGCACAAATTGGGTATTCCTTCCCGCTGGGTTACCCCTGAAGAAATCAAGGAACTGGTGCCCCATATAAATCTGCAAGGATTACACGGTGCAACATTCTGCCCAAAGGACGGTCACTGCAATCCTTTTAAAGCAACGGACGCTTATGCCCAGGCTGCAAAAAGACTGGGTGTCGAAATATTGACATACACAAGGGTTACAAAGCTCCTTAAAGAAGGGGATAAGATCAGTGGTGTAGAAACTACTAAGGGTACAATATTATCACCACTGGTAATAAGTTGTGCCGGTGCATATACCCGTGAGTTAGGGCGCATGGTGGGGGTAGAATTGCCCATTTACCCGGAACGCCACCAAATCTTAGTTACTGAGCCGGTGGAGAAACTGCAAGGCCCCATGGTGATGTCTTTCTACCATGGTATTTATTGCCAGCAGGTACCCCATGGTGGTTTTATTATGGGTTTAGGTGACCCCAACGAGGTAAAGGATTATAATATTAAGTCCAGTTGGCAGTTTATGCATGAAATGGCCGCTAAAATTACCTTTATCCTGCCCATACTGAAAAACTTGAGGGTGGTAAGACAGTGGAGCGGTCTATATGATTTAACACCTGACAAAACTCAAATACTGGGTGCTATTCCTGAGGTGCCTGGTTTCTTCGTTGCCGCCGGTTTTTCCGGTCGTGGCTTTATGATTGCTCCGGTGGTTGGCAAACTGATGGCAGAGGTGATGCTGGGCCAAGAACCGGAATACCCCATAGATATGTATGGCGTGAAGAGATTTGAAAGTGGCCAACTATATGTAGAACCGTCAGTTGTTTAGTTGTCATCATTGGGAGGTGAAGATGTTGAAAAAGTTGGATAAAAAAGAAGAACTATGTACTGCCTGCCATCTGTGCGAGCAAATATGTTCCCGCACCTATTTTAAAGAAGAAAACCCCAAAAAATCTGCCATACGAATTGAGGAGCAACCGAACATAAAGATTACCGTATGTTCTCAATGTGGTGAATGTATTGACCTTTGTCCGGCGCAGGCCATTTATCGAGACAAAAAAGGTGTTGTTAGAATTAGGAAAGCCATTTGTGCCGGCTGTTTTGCCTGTGTTGGTTTTTGTCCCGAAGGGGCCATGTACCACCAGGGTGAGCTGGAAGAACCCTTTAAGTGTATCGCCTGTGGAATTTGCGCTAAGGAATGCCCAACTGGAGCAATATTTGTAGAAGGGGAGGCGACATAATGAATGTTGAGCAGTTAAAAGCAGCCCACAAATTGCTGGCAGAGTACAGATATACCCCAGCAAAGTTAGACAGGGGCTATGCCAATAAATCGCTGTATATTAACCTATCCGAGAATAAAATTGAAGAAAAAGTCGTTACCGAAACAATGAAGGAAAAATTTATTGGTGGCAAGGGCTTTGGTCTTTGGTATTTATGGAATGCAGTAACACCGGAAACCAAATGGAATGATCCGGAAAATGAAATAGTAATTTCACCTGGACCCATTGGCGGTATTACTCAGTATCCCGGTGCAGGCAAGTCACTGGTGGTAAGCATATCTCCCACCACCGGTTCGGTGGTGGACAGTAACGTAGGCGGTTACTTTGGACCACTGCTGAAATTTTCCGGCTGGGACGCCCTAGAGGTGCAGGGTAAAGCAGAGAAGGATGTAATTATCTTTATAGATGGAAACAATGGTCTTGTTACCATTGAAGAATCCCCGGAGGAAGCGGTAGACAGTCACCTGCTGGGTGAACAACTAACAGAAATGTTTGCAGATAATGAAGAGGATAAAAGAAACATTTCAGTTGTCTCAGCAGGCACCGCTGCAGAACATACCTTAATTGGTATGTTGAACTTTTCTTTTTACGATGCAAGAAGAAAGGCAGTGAGATTAAAACAGGCGGGCCGTGGCGGTATAGGAACGGTACTAAGAGATAAAAAGATTAAAGCAATTGTTGTAAAATTCCGGGGTGTTAAAGGGAACTTGAACAATGTTGCTGACTTTGAAAAGGTGTCCAAAACAGGTATCAAGCTACACAAAGAAATTTATAACGGTGACGACAAGCAAAACAAAATGAGACTGCGTGGCACCACATTTTTAGTGGGAATTATGAATGACTACGACTTACTTCCCACCAATAACTTTAAATTTGGTTCTCACCCAAAGGGCAAGGAAATATCAGCCCCCAAATGGGTAGAGAGATTTAATTACACCGGGAAATCCGACGGATGCTGGTACGGGTGTACCCTGTCATGCTGTAAGGTAATGTGCGACTTCGAACTAAAAACCGGGCCCTATAAGGGACAAAAAGTAATTATTGATGCACCTGAATACGAAACCATCGCCGGGGTAGGTTCCAACTGCGGCATATTTGACATTGATTATATAGCTGAGTGTAACTTTTATTGTGATACCTACGGCATTGATACCATTTCCTTTGGTACTTTAACTGCCTTCCTGATGGAGTGCTACGAAAATGGTATTATAAACAAAGAAATAACCGGCGGCCTGGAGCTGAACTTTGGTAACAAAGAAGCTGCCATGGAACTGCTGCACCAAATGTCCAGGGGTGAAGGATTCGGTAAAATAGCCGGGCAAGGTGTTAGAAAGTGCAAGGAACTGTTTATTAAGGAATACGGCGCAGACGCTAATTTCCTACAGGATATAGCCATGGAAGCAAAGGGAATGGAGTATGCTGAATACCTGAGCAAAGAATCGCTTGCACAGCAGGGTGGTTTTGGTTTAGCCAACAAAGGGCCACAGCACGATGAAGCATGGCTAATATTTATGGATATGGTAAATAACCAGCTGCCCACCTTTGAAGATAAAGCAGAGGCCCTACACTACTTTCCAATGTTCAGAACATGGTTTGGCTTAGTAGGACTTTGTAAATTGCCTTGGAATGATATTGTACCGGAGGACAACGGATTAACCGATGAACCTGCCAAAGTACCTGAGCACGTGCAAAACTATGTAGACCTATTTAACGGGGTTACCGGCAAAAACATCACGAAAGAGGATCTAATTGCACAGTCCGAAGGTGTATATAATTTCCAAAAGGTATTTAACTTAAGAATGGGTTTTGGCACCAGGGAGTATGATAAGGTACCTTATCGTTCTGTGGGACCGGTTACTGAGGAAGAATATCTGTCCAGGCAAGAAAGGTATGACGGCCAGTTAAAAGAACTATTAGGCATGGATCCGGAGGGCATGTCCACCCAAGAAAAAATGGCTGCCCTGAGAAAATACAGGGAAGAACAATACGAAAAATTATGTGATGCCGTTTATGAAAGAAAAGGCTGGACAAAAAATGGCATACCAAAGTTAGAAACACTAAAACGTCTAGGCATGGATCTACCTGAAGTTGTTGAGGTGGTTAAACGCTATTTATAGTAAATTTAAGAGGTGGTATAAATGATTAAAGTCAACGGAAAAGATTTTCAATGGGAGGAAGGGCTTACCGTGCAAAAAATGTTGGAAAAAAAGAATTATACCTTTCCCCACATTGTGATTAAAATTAACGGTAAGTATATACCACCGGAGGACTACCAAACCACAATAATAAACAAGGGAGATGACGTTGAAGCCATCCACCTGATTACCGGCGGCTAAATAAAACTGTGCCAGTGACACTGCCGTAAGCAATAAACAAGCTCGGTTTATCGGACTGGGCTTGTTTTATTATATCTAAACTTGGTAGCATTATATAAAAAGCCAAAGGAGATTAATAATGAAAACCAAGAAGCAATTGGCCGCAATGATTGACCATACACTGCTGAGGCCCACCGCCACCAAAGATGATATTATAATGCTGTGTAAAGAAGCAGCGGATTATAGTTTTGCTTCCGTTTGTGTAAATCCTTGCCATGTGCCTTTGGCAGTGGAGCAGCTGCAGGGAACAGATATAGCCGTTTGTACGGTAATCGGTTTTCCCTTAGGTTGCTCAACCACCGCTGCCAAGACCTTTGAGGCGAAGGATGCTGTTAGTAACGGTGCCCAGGAATTAGATATGGTCATTAATATCGGAGCATTAAAGGCGGGCAAGCAAGAAATTGTTTTAGAGGACATAAAAGCGGTGGTGGCTGCTGCCCAAGTCATTAACCCAAGCGTAATCATTAAAGTTATAATTGAAACATGCTATCTAAGCAAAGACGAAAAAATTACTGCCTGTCAACTGGCCCGCAGGGCAGGTGCCCACTATGTGAAAAACAGCACCGGTTTTGGTAGCGGCGGTGCCACTGTGGAGGATGTGTGGCTGATGCGTAAGACAGTGGGACCACACCTGGGGGTAAAGGCAGCCGGAGGAATTAAAACAGCCTCCCAGGCCCTCGCCTTAATAGAAGCAGGGGCCACCAGAATAGGAGCCAGCGCCGGTATAGCAATAGTTAATGAAATGGCCGGGGAAGAATATTAACATCTTAGTATTTTGGCATCAAAAGAGGACAAATATCAAAGATTATTTTATATGTGCTTAAAATGTAGATTTGATTTGATTACTTGACGGACAATTTAAAATAATGCAATAATGTAATAGTGAGAATATACCATAGGTGGTGCATATAATGACTGTAAAAGACTTAGTAATAATTGGCGGTGGACCTGCCGGATTAACTGCCGGGCTGTATGCAGCCAGGGGAGCTTTAAATACCTTAATCATAGAAAGGGGAATGCCCGGCGGGCAGGCAGCAGCAACGGAGCGGGTAGAAAACTATCCGGGTTTTCCGGATGGTATCGATGGCCCAGATTTGTCAATGAAAATGGCTGAACAAGCCCAGCGTTTTGGATGTGAAATAATATATTCTGACGTTGACAAATTAGAATTGCATGAAAAGGGTTTCAAAATTACTTATTCAGATGAAGAGGTAATAGCGAAAGCAGTGATAGTAGCCACCGGCGCTAAACCCAAGTTTATTGGGGTAAAAGGTGAACAAGAATTCCATGGCAAAGGAGTATCCTATTGTGCTACCTGTGACGGAGCATTTTTTAGGGACGGTACCTTGGCAGTGATTGGCGGCGGGGACGCTGCGGTGGAAGAGGCGATGTTTTTAACTAAGTTTGCAGCCAAAGTGTACATTGTACATCGCCGGGGCCAGTTAAGGGCCACCAAGATCTTGCAGCAGAGAGCCTTTGACAACCCCAAAATAGAATTTGTATGGCATTCGGTGTTGACAGAAATTAAGGGCCAAGAAAAGGTTACCGGCATAGAGGTAAAGGATGTGCGGACCAACGAACTTAGTGAGATTAAGGTAGACGGTGTCTTTATATATGTGGGCACTGAGGCAAACTCAGACTTAATAAAGGATCTGGTACAATTGGACGAAAGGGGCTATGTAATAACCCAAGAAGATACCGGCACAGGTGTACCCGGTCTCTATGTTGTGGGTGACTTAAGGCAGAAACCATTGCGGCAGGTGATTACCGCCGCTGCAGACGGTGCCATAGCAGCAGCCCAGGTGGAAAAATATCTTGCATCATTGGAGTAATGAAATAGGGCGGACAATACTTGTCCGCCCTATATTTCATTACTGCCTCCATTAACAAAGGGGCGGCGGTGGAAACCCGTATCTGAAAAAAATAAAGAAGCAGGGGTTTTCTGGATTATTTTTTAAATGGCTCTATTAAAGGTAAATGTTGATGTTTTGTGTATTTTCCTATACTCTGCTATAACTAGGTAATTTAGTTCGTCAGGAGGAAAGCGGGATATGAGAAAAGAGCTTTGTGAGTTGTTAAAGGATTTATCAAAACTAAGTCAAACTGAAAAAAATAGTCTATCAGGCTATTAAACGCCAGATAGACCCTGCTTCCACTGCTAAAGGTCGGTTAATAGACGAAATGAGAGAAACACGTTTTAAAGAAGGTTTTGAATGTCCTCATTGATTCTTAGCACTTTTGCTGCTGCATATCCCCGAGCTATCCATTTGTCGACTATTTCAATTTTCTCAGAGAGTCGGGGTTGTTCTTTTTTAAGAGATCCCTCAGTATGTGTATTTCAAGGTCCTTTTCACCTAGCAATTCTTTTAATTTGGCGTTTTCACTTTCTAACTCTTTAAACTCTTTAGGTGATGGGATATACTTGGCAATTCGTTTATCTTTATTTGAGGTATTATCCCAGGCTTTATGGTTATTTTTCTTGGCTTTTAGCCAGCCATATACTGTAGTAGGGGCTACCTCGTGTCGCTTTGCTACTTTATGGACGCTTCCCACTTCTTCGACTTCTTTAAGAATCTGTTCTTTGACCTCTTTGGGGTACATTACTCAAATCCAGTTAGGGGGCTTAATAGAAACCTCAACTGGAAAAAGTTATTGGCCCTAAACTTAATGCAGAAATGTATTGGTTACAGACGCTTGGAGAGCATATAAGACCTATGCGATAGAGAATGGTATTAAACATTATCGCATTAAGTCTAACAGTGGAAAGCACGTTATTAAAGGGCTTTACCATATTCAAAATGTTAATGCGATTCATTCACGCTTAAAGCAGTGTATTGACCGTTTTGAAGGTGTAGCCAGTAAGTATCTTGATAATTACTTAGCATGGTTCTTATTTATAGATAACCGTGGACATGAAAGCACCAGGCAGAATATCAAAGATATGTTACTGTCTTCCTTTAAGTTTGAGGTAGTTGAAACGTTTGATAATATTCGGCAATCAAGTTTTAATGTCTCGGAGAGTTAATAATGCACATTAGATGGTAAATGTAGTAGGAAAATATAGTAAAGAGGTTTTCCTTTCTTACTTCAGAATATAACCACCATATAAATTCATGTTCTTAATAAATTCAGGGGGAAATACAATATGAAAACAAAAAAAGCTATAGTTGTTGTCACTGGTTTGCTATGTGTAGTTGCATTAATTAGCTTGCTAAAGAAGGACTTGTGGGAAGTAAACTCAGAGTTGTTGAGGGAAGAAATACTGTCAATTGATCAATCTGTTGAAACAATAAATTTGTTAGATGTAACGCCATTTGAATGGGATGTAGCCTATTCATTTGACCCATATACTCCTAAGGAAAAAATTTATAGTACGATAGGCTATAAATGGCAAAACATTAAAGAAACAGTAAGTGAAGGAATGAATCAATTAGTTTTTTTAAAGGACGGTAAAGTGGTTTGTTATTTATATGGATACCCTACTAATAACGGATATAGTATATCTTTCACAACAGGAAATCATACAGATGTTGCTTCTATCCTAAGTGTAAGGAATGATCTTGATTTTCAAATAATTAGAAGTGATGGCATCATATATTTGAGAAACTACTAATAAAATTTTCTTCAACTAATGGCAAGATTTGTACAGGGTCGTCATCAACAACCGAGTAATTTGTTGATTTAATCATATATTATATGCTGAAAACAAGCGGTCAAAGACCGCCCCTACAATACAATTATCAATGTTTTGAATTCGCATTTTCTATAAAATGCGTCAGAGATGCATAAAAAAGTAGCACCTCTGACTTTTTACTAAAATATCAACAATAAACATTAACTGAGCCTTAAAAATAAATAGAGCTGTATCCGAAGATACAGCTATAAAAAGGGAGAGGAGATTGAGGTATCGTTCTACCTATAATCTAGTATAACCATAATAACAGAAACTATAACGAAAATATTTTTGTGGGATACCTTAAATCAAACAAATCGGCTATCCACAAAACAACAACAAAGCCGATGATATTAAGCCCTAAGCTGTTCAACAAACTCCACTTTAGGTGCTGGAAATAACCAATTTTAATAAAAAACCATTCCACCAATAGAAATACCACCGCCAAACCCACAGTAACAAGCGGTTTTAACAAGCGGTCTTCCGGAACCAGGCGCTTAAGCAGTATGCCGTTGGCAAAGTTTGCAATGATATAAAACAATGGCACACCGGCCATTGCATACAGTGGCGCCTTATAGCGAAAGGCCCCCAATTGCACCAAGGTTACATCCAACATTAAAGTTACCGCCACAGCCGCCAGACCGGCCGGCCAAAGTTTATTAATGCCGGGACTGCGTACTAATAAAAATACCAAGGCCAATGAAACAAACATTAGAGCTACCCACGCAAAGGTAACCCCCCTTATCGTCTAACACCGACCAAGTGGCTAGGGCGGTGTTTTTTATATATAATGTTTACTATAAGATACAAAGATATGTAACATAATTGCAGGGAAACTAATGGCATTGTAGAAATTGTTATTTTACTGACACAGGGGCATATCGAGTTTTACTGTTTTGACTTTATAAATGGCTTTGAAAGGAGTAGTATTAGTTTTGGAAAGTCTCTTGTTGATTGCTGTTGGTGCAGCGGCCTTGTACTTGGTTATTAAATTTTTGGTTGGAATAGTAAGGATGATATTTGGCTTTGCAATTTTAGCAGGGGTGGTGTGGGCTATATTTCAACTTTTATAGTCCATATGGCGGCAAAACAGAGTGAAAAGGGCAAATGAAAAGCTGATACCATCACACAGAAAAAGGTTTGGAGCTGTTCTTATGCACAAGGATCGGTTAAATCATAGGGAAGATGAATATGAATTTGAATTGGATGAAGATGGACTACCCCCTGAGGACCTGCTGGCCGAAATTGATCCTGATTATCAAGAATATGATGAGCACTATGATGATGAGGATGACGATGATTTAGACCATGAAGCGGCAGGCAGATCGCCGTGGGTAAGAATTATTGCTTTTATCACCGCCATGGCCTTTGTGGCAGTGGTGGTGGGAAGCACAGTGTCGGCTCTAAACTTACCAATGGCTGGGCTGTTGGCTGAGTCCTTGAAGCTAAAAAAAGATATGGACAGTAATATGCTGCATTCGGTGGTGCAGATTAGGACAGTGGCCCGCAAGCCCGATGCCATGGCAATTGGCCAAAGTTCCGGTACCGGTTTTAATATTCATCCAAACGGTATAATTGTCACTAACCATCATGTTATTGAAGGGGCATTGAACATGGCAGTTACTTTTCCCAATGGACAAATTTACCGTGCCGAAAAATGGATTAGCAGGCCGGAATACGACTTGGCAATAATTAAACTGGATGGTAAAGACCTGCCTAAGGTCCCCATAAATTCTGATTTTCCACCGGCATCCGGTGACAGTGTAAGGATTGTCGGCAACCCATTGGGTTATAACAATGTGGTGGTTGAGGGCACTGTGGACGGTTATCTTAGGGTTCAAGGGACCTCGGATAAAGTTATAGCCCTGGATGCCCCCATTTACCCCGGCAATAGCGGCAGCCCGGTATTTGACAGCAGCGGCGCAGTAATAGGTGTTGTTTTTGCCACTGCACGCATCACCCATGAGGGGGAGGAAAGGGTGAGGGGTCTAGCGGTGCCCATTGAAAAGGTACTTAATTTACAAAGAAATCTGCTCAATGACTGGACCACCTAACGGTGTAAACATAATTAAGGCCTGTGCCTAAGTCTAAAGACCGGCACAGGCCTTAATTTGTTATTAACCGCCTCTTCCCAGGGGTAGCAAACTACATAAAAAATCAAGTAACGCCACCTGGCTTTAAGTAATAGAATGTAGCAACTGGATAAAAAAGGGAGTGATGGCAAATATGGGAATCTTCTCCGGCAGAATTAGAAGGTTGCTGCTACCCTTGGTAATTGTGCTGATATTTGCAGTGTTATCAGTCTACAATTACTCAAGGGACCAAGCTGACGTACAGAGGTTAGATGGCTTTAGTTTTATTGTGATGAGTGACAGCCAAGGTTCTTCATCGGGTGTCAATGAAAAAGTTTTGGGTGCCCTTATGGATAACATTAAGGAGTTATCTAATCAACCGAGATTTATTTTGTTTGCCGGGGATATGGTCCACGGCAACTCAAAGGATTTGCCCAGGGAACTGGAGCGTTGGAAGAGAATAATGCAAGGGTATACTTATTTTCCGGCCATAGGAAACCATGAGAAGAACGAATCGCTTTTTAGCAATACCTTTGGCAGTCTACCCAATGATCAGTTACCCGGGTACAGGCGTACGGTCTATTATTTTGATTACGGTAATTCCAGATTTATAGTGTTAAATTCCATCCGCCGGGATGCCGCTAGGAATTATGTTGTGGATGCAAATCAGCGGGTCTGGTTGGAAAAATTATTGTCGAGCAGTAATAAAACTCATAACTTTGTCATGCTTCATGTTATGCCTTACCCAGTGGGGCGGCATTACGGGAGGGCCTTAGATGCAAACCCAAACGAACGGGATGCCCTGTGGGCAATTTTTGATCGGCACAGGGTATCTGCTGTGTTTGTTGGTCACGAGCATAATTACAATCGCCGGCTGGTGGATAGCTCATTTAGCAGTAATTATTATAAATTTTACAATGAGATCTATCAAATAACCGCAGGGGGAGCAGGGGGGCCTTTGGATTCTGCAGTAAGGGATAAGAGAAATGTGGTGGTTGGGCCGGTTTCAACACATCATTATGTCCTGGTTGAGGTAAGGGGTGGTTCTGCATCCTTTAGCGTTTTTGATCTTCAAAATAGGCTCATTGACAGTTTCAAAATAGAAAGGTAAATTAAACATATTCTCCTTTGGGCCAAATTAATAAAACAAGAGGATTGTTGGTAATAATGGCAAATAATGATATTATTAACGGTCAAAAGGAGAGTGTTGCTAATGAAGTTATCTTTCATCGGTCATGCGGGATTTATTATCGAACATCAAGGTGTAAAAATAGCAGTGGACCCCTTTATTACCGGGAATTCCAAGGCAAAAATTAAAGTGTCGGATATTAAGGTCGATTATGTACTTGTGAGCCACGGCCACGGTGATCACCTGGGTGATGCCATACAAATTGCCAAAACCTGTAATGCCTTAGTAATTGGTGTATTTGAGATTGCTAATTACTGTGCCCGAAAGGGGGCCCGGGCCCACGGCATGCATATTGGCGGCAGTCATCAATTTGGTGACTTTAAGGTTAAATTGACCATGGCGCTGCACGGCAGTTCCATTGGAGGGGACAGTGGACCGGCAGAGTATTTAGGTAACCCCTGCGGTTTTCTTATTAGCCTGGATGGTATCACAATATATCACGCCGGAGATACAGGTTTATTTGGTGATATGGAGTTAATTGGCAAACACCACAGTATTGATATGGCCTTATTGCCCATTGGCGATAATTTTACCATGGGTATAGATGATGCTGTGGAAGCGGTAAAGATGTTAAAGCCAAAGCTGGCAATACCAATGCACTACAATACCTTTCCGCTAATTGAGCAAAACCCCCTTGAATTTAAAGAGAAGGTGGAATCCCAAACTGATTCCAAGGTAGTTATTTTGGAGCCCGGTGAGAGTATAAACAATTAAGGGTACACAAATGTACCCTTAATTGTTTATTATTGCCCCAAGTTGCGGCGGCTTACCATTGACTGTGTGTGCTGCCCCGTATTCGGCGCCGCATTTCCTTTTGCACCCAGCCCTGCTAGACCGGCGGTTTTTGCCGGTATTGCCGGCCACTTACTCTTGGTAGGCCCTATAAATCAGCCCCTTATTTCATAGGCCGGTAACTGCGTATTAATTGGTTTGATTTCTTATCAAGAAAAATGGTACTGAGGATAACTTCAATGCCGGACGGCATGGCTATATTCTTGGCCATTAATTCAGCACCTTGGGTTAAAAGCTGCTCCAGTGTATAAATAGCCATTGGTGGCAGGTCAACATATAAGACGGCCGGCGGTTTTATAGCTTTAATATCTTCGGCTATCGCAGAAAGACCGAGGTCTTTTAGATCTTTATTACCACCTATTTCCGCTCTAATGGTATATACCGCCACCTCTTTGGCGGACAGGCCAAGTTTAATATCAGGGTCCCCGGTTTTATGGGCCAAGAATAATTTAAGCTTTTGCCTGGCAAGGGTGGCAGCCACGTCTAAACGGTATTCCACATGAAGAAATATTTGCTGGCCCTGTTTTAGCAGGGGAATTTGCTCATTATAACCGGGCACCCTGGTTAAGGCTTCTAAATTACTGCCCAGCCTGGCTATACGTAAGGTTGATTCTGAAGGAACTACATGGCCCCTTAGCTGACCCAGTGCTAATTCATCCTTGGCTTTAAGCCACAATAAAGCCAAGGGAGGCACCCGGTATTGCATTCTGCCCATGTTATCCCGCATATGGTGAACCCAATTTTCTAGCCAGTCTTTACCCACCGTCTGTTCGATAAAAGATAGGTTTCTATCCAGTCTATCTAAATTTAATTGATTTTTCATTTTTTCACCAACCTTTAATTTGAGTATATCATAATCAATTAATTTTCTTAACCAAAAACAAATAAGGTGCTATCATATTACAGAAATAACCGGGAAGTGGTCTTATTGACAGATAATAATTTAATACAAACCAAGGTTGACAGTCTTATTGATATTTTGGAAGGATGCGGCAAGGTGTTGGTATGTTTTTCCGGAGGGGTTGACAGCTCTTTATTAATGGTTGCCGCCAAAAAGGCACTTGGTAATAACCTGTTGGCTGCAACCGCTGTGTCCGAAACTTTAACTAAAAAAGAAGTGCAGCGGGCTAAAGAGCTGGCACTGATGTATGGGGTTGAGCATTTAATAATCAAAACCAATGAATTAGAATACCGGCCATTTATCGAAAATACGGCGGAACGGTGTTATCATTGCAAGTATCTTCGCCTCAGCAAGCTAAAGGAAGTGGCTGCCGGTAAGGGGATGGTGTTGATTGAGGGTTCAAATGCAGATGATGCCTTTGCTTATCGACCGGGCATGAAGGCTGTGCAGCATTTTAAGGTGCTCAGTCCGCTAAGGGAGGTAAATTTAACAAAAAAAGAAGTGCGTCATATAGCTAAATTGTGGGGCATACCGACCTGGAATGAGCCGTCACAGTCTTGCCTGGCCACCCGGATACCCTATGGTGAAAAAATTACCCTGGAGCGTTTGCAGCTTATTAACAGGGCTGAGGATTTTCTTGAAAAGCTAGGTTTTACAAATGTGAGGGTGCGGCACCACCGGGATATTGCCAGAATAGAAGTGGCTCCTTCCCAGTTGCATGAATTAGTAAGTAAGGGTAAATACATATCTTTACAATTAAAAAAAATGGGTTTTACCTACGTAACGGCAGATCTTGACGGGTTTAACAGCGGTAGCATGGATAGAAAACTAACAAGGACAGAGGATGGGTTATAATGTACAAAGAGCAGTTAAAATATCTGTTAGAACAATTACAGCAGGGAAAAACTGATGTGGATACCGTACTGGCAAAAATTATAGACTTACCCTATCAAGATTTAGGTTTTGCTAAAATTGACAATCAAAGGGAGTTGCGCAGGGGCTTTCCCGAAGTAATATATTGTGCCGGAAAAACCAGAGACCAGGTGGCCGGTATATTTGAAAGGATGGCCGAGGGCAGTGATAACATATTGGCCACCAGAGCCACAGAAGAAATGTACCGGGCAGTGGTTCAAAGGGTGCCCGATGCCCAGTTTCATCCAATGCCGGGCATCATTACCCTGTGGCGACGGAAATGTAAAGGCATTGGCAACATTGCAGTGGTCTGTGCCGGTACCTCTGACTTGCCGGTGGCTGAAGAAGCGGCAATTACTGCCCAAATAATGGGCAGCCATGTGGAGCGTTTATACGATGCGGGAGTGGCAGGGCTTCACCGCCTGCTGTTAAACAGAAAAATACTGGACAATGCCAAGGTATTAGTGGTGGTGGCAGGAATGGAAGGGGCCCTGCCCAGTGTGGTGGGCGGTTTAGTAGACAAGCCGGTGGTGGCGGTGCCCACCAGTGTGGGTTATGGGGCCAGCTTTAACGGTTTAGCTGCTTTACTGGCAATGCTTAACAGTTGTGTTGCAGGTATAACGGTGGTGAACATTGATAACGGTTTTGGCGCCGGTTATGCCGCCGCATTAATTAATAGACTGGGAGAGATTGAACAGTGAAAATAGCATATTTTGATTGTTTTGCAGGTATAGCCGGAGATATGATTGTCGGTGCATTCTTAGACGCAGGTTTGCCCTTTGATAGGTTGGAACAAGAGCTGAAAAAACTAAATTTGACGGGCTGGCAAATATCTGCCCAAAAAATAAAAAAGCACGGTATAACAGGCACCAAGTTTAGCGTAAAGGTTTATCACCATCATTGCCGTCATCATCACCATCGCAACCTGCAGGACATTGAAGATATTATCCGGCACAGCGATTTTGATGAACCAATCAAAGAAACAGCCTTAAAAATCTTTCAACGCTTAGCAATTGCCGAAGCAAAGGTACATGGCACATCAATAAATGAAATTCATTTTCATGAAGTGGGTGCTGAGGACTCAATTATCGATATAGTGGCTGCTGCCATAGGTTTTCATCATTTAAAAATTGACAAGGTAATGGCATCACCATTGACCACCGGCACAGGATTTGTAAAGTGTGCCCATGGAACCATACCCGTACCCGCCCCGGCCACGGTGGAATTATTGCATGGGGTACCATACCGCCACGGTGACATTGCCGAAGAAATGGTCACCCCCACGGGCGCAGCAGTACTGACCAGCCTGTGTAGCGAATACAGAACAATGCCGGAAATAATTACCCAGGCAGTGGGCTATGGTGCCGGTGACCGAGAACTGCCGATTCCAAACTTACTGCGGGTCCATATCGGTGAAATAAGCCATGCAAGCCAAAGGGAACAGGTATGGGTGATAGAAGCCAGCATTGACGATATGAACCCCGAATTTATCAGTGCGGCAACTGAGCAATTGTTAGCGTCAGGGGCCTTAGATGTATATGTATCCCAGGTACTAATGAAAAAAGGCCGTCCGGGTTTGGTCATTCATGTATTAACCCCCGGGGATATTAGGGAACAATTGGGCCAAATATTATTACAGCACACCACAACCATTGGCTACCGCTACTATCCCGTTTGGCGGCAGGTATTACATAGGGAAAAGGTATCGGTAAACACAGCCTATGGATCGGTGACGGTGAAAGTGGCCATGGAGGGTGAAAAAATAATGAACATTGCCCCTGAATACCGGCAATGTTTGGAACTTGCCAAAACACATAAGGTGCCCCTTAAGCAGGTTTATAACATGGCGCTAAAAGAGTATTATAGTAAGAAAACAGACTAAGAGCACTGCAAAAGGTGCTCTTTTTGTAGTTTTGGCAATATAAAGGAATTTAGCATTATTGGTCGAAGAGTATATAAGCAAAATAAAGGGGTGATAAAATGCAACTATACGCTGTTCTTGGGTTGCTATTTGCATTGCTGGTGGCAATGTTTGCGGTACAGAACTCCACTGCGGTGGACATAAGAATACTGACTTGGAAATTTTCAAACATTTCCTTGGTGCTGGTTATACTTGGAAGTGTTGTGGGGGGCGCCCTTATTGCATTTCTTTTGGGCTTACCAAAGCAATTGCGCAATATGATTAAAATTAAAGAGTTAAGTGCTCAAAACCAACGTTTGGTGACTGAAGTAGATCGTCTTACTCAAGAATTAGGGCAGGAAAAAGAAATGGAAGAGCCTAAAGAAGAGAAACCTGTGGTCAATGAGTAAATGTATGTTTGGATGTGTATATGTTGAAAGGTACCTATATTGGTTTAGATCTGGAAACAACCGGGTTAAACCCGGAAAAACATCAAATAATTGAAGTGGGACTTATAAAATTGGTGGACGGGGTAATAACTGAAACATATCATTCCCTTGTCAATCCCGGTACCGGTTTACCACTGAGAATAAAGCGGTTAACAGGTATAGATGATGAAATGTTAGCTGATGCCCCACCTATTGAAGAAATACTTCCGGAAATATTTGAATTTATTGGAGATGCCCCCCTATTAGGCCATAAGGTTGAGTTTGACCGCGATTTTTTATCAACCTTCAAATACTTAGACAACCCTATCTATGACACTGTGGAACTGGCTCGCATAGTGCTGCCGACTGCCCCTAACCACCGGCTGGCAACACTGTGTGAATTATGTTTAGAGGGCCCCTTTACCCAACACCGGGCACTGGATGACGCCAAGGCATCGGTGTTATTGGCACTGGAGCTGGTTAATCGGTTAAAGGATTTTAATAATGAATTATTACAAGACCTAACAAGATTGTTGAAGTTGGCAGGTTCTTCCTGGTATACAATATTTCAACAGGCGGCCTTTGACCAATTTACTTTAGGCTCCTGGGGGAAGATGGGCGGCCTAAAGCCTTTAAAGGGTGAAAACTTAAAAAATAAAGTTATTAAAGGTGATGTATCTGAGCATAGGGTGGAAGAAGATGAAATAGAACAATACATAGGTAGGGGCGGTGCAATAAGTAAAGTCTTAGACCGTTATGAGTATCGCCCTCAACAGATTGAAATGGCCCAAGCTGTTACCAAAACCATGAATGAGGGCGGCTATTTACTGGCAGAGGCAGGCACAGGAACAGGTAAAAGTATGGCCTATCTATTGCCTGCAGCCTTATATGCAAAAAGAAATAATCAGCGGGTGCTTATATCTACCCATACCATTAACCTGCAGGAGCAACTTTGGAGTAATGATTTGCCCTTACTGCAGAGAATGGGGATTAAGGTGGATGCCGCCTTAGTGAAGGGGCGGGGCAATTACCTTTGTTTACGGCGGTGGTATGCAGCTTTAAGGGTAGAGAATATAAGTGCTAAAGAGGCAGCTTTCTTTGCCCGGTTGATGGTATGGTTGACAATGACTGAAACCGGAGACAGAAGTGAGTTAAATATACCCTGGTATGAGTCTGAACTATGGAAGAATCTATGTGCGGAAAGTGCCGGCTGTATCGGCACAAGATGCAGGTTCTTTAAAAATCTGTGTTTTAGCAATAGGGCAAGAAGAAAGGCGGACCAGGCCGATATTATCATCGCTAATCACTCCCTGGTATTTTCAGATATTAAGGCAGATAATAAAGTATTGCCCCAATACTCGGTATTGGTGATGGACGAGGCACATCATTTGGAAGATGCAGCCGCCCTTCATCTGGGAACTACGTTTACGCGGGCGGATTTACTGCGTTGGCTTGCTGATATAACTAAATTAACAGGTCGCCTAAATGCTGCCCCGCCGGATGATAATCGACAATGGTGGGTAGCAAAGCTTGCAGAAATAAAAGTGGGGCAGCACCGGGTTAAAGAGGCGGCCCAAGTTTTTTTTGATATGCTGGTCCAGTTTTTAAAACTTGATCTTGATGCCGGAAAAAATGAATACCGTAATTTGCGGTTAAAAGAGGGCAAGGATCTTTCACACATGGCCATAGAAATTGAAAACCTGACCAGGCGTGTAAATACACTTTCCGGCCTGCTGATACAAATGGCCGGAGAAATAGAAGGCCAAAGCGTTGAAGGCGAAAGCGATATGGCTAAGGAAGCTGCCCTGGTGGGGGAGTCAGGCCTGGCATTGGCCGCAGACATATTATATGTCTGTGATAGCAGCAGTGCCGATACGGTAAACTGGGTAGAGGGCGGCATCTCTGAAAAAGGAATGATAAACATGTCCATCCACGCCGCTCCGGTGGAAGTGGGCCCCTTGCTGCACAGAACCTTGTACAGTGAAAAGGATAAGATCATATTTACTTCGGCTACCCTAACAGTGGATCGGTCATTTCAATACTTTATAGAGCGAAGCGGCTTAGACCTGGTTCAACCGGAACTGATTACAGGGATACAGGTGGAATCACCCTTTGATTATGAGAAACAAAGCCTTTTTTATGTTTTAAATGACGTTCCCATGCCAGGAAGCTGTTCAGAAGAAGAATATATTAATTCCCTTGCCAGGGTGTTAACAGAAATGATCATCGGCACCGGTGGCAAGATGTTGGTTCTATTTACGGCCCACCGGATGTTAAAGGAGATATATTATCGTGTAAAGGCCACAATAGAGGAAGAAGATATACTGTTACTGGGACACGAAATAGATGGCAGCCGCAGCAGATTAGTGGAGGATTTTAAGGAATCAGAACGGGCGGTAATTTTCGGCGCGGCAAGTTTTTGGGAAGGTTTGGACATCCCCGGGGATTCTTTATCGCTGGTGGTATTGGTAAAGTTACCCTTTTGGCCACCCAGTGTACCGGTGATTGAAGCAAGAATGGAGGCCCTGGAACGGCAAAACAAAAACGGTTTTCGATGTTACAATCTACCCACGGCTATTATTAAATTCAAGCAAGGTTTTGGCAGGCTTATCCGCACCAGATACGACAAGGGTGTAGTGGTGGTCTTAGACAGGCGAATAATTGGCAAGGCATACGGCCATCAATTTTTACGTTCGTTACCTGTGGCTAGCTACCTGAGGGATGACCTTGGCGGAATGTTGAATAAAATAAAAATATGGTTAAATGAAGTGGATTGAATATGTTATTATATGCTAGAATAGGTTGATATTTATTATCAAATGTATGTAATAATTAGGAGGCTTATGAATGAGGGGTAAAAATATCCCCAATGCGATAACGGCAGTAAATCTTGCTGTGGGGGTGGTTTCGTTAGTACTGGTATTGGCAGAGAACTATACCGCTGCTGCTGCCATGGTACTTTTGGCCACTATTTTAGACAGCATGGACGGCAAGGTTGCCAGACACCTACAGGTATCTTCTGACTTTGGTAAAGAGCTGGACTCTTTGGCCGATTTGGTAAGCTTTGGAGTTGCCCCTGCCATTTTAGCATATGCCACGGTGCTGGTAACTTTAGGCATACCGGGTGTTGTGGTGGCTGTAACCTTTGTAATATGTGGCGCCCTGCGCTTAGCCAGATTTAATGCCACAGATTTCACCGGTAGGTTTGTAGGTGTACCAATTACTGCTGCCGGGGGGCTATTGGCACTGTTAATGCTAGTGGCCAGGGATATTAATGAGTTTTTTGTGGTGGTTATAATGTTGGCATTGTCCTATTTAATGATTAGTAGAATCTCCATTCCAAAATTTTAAGTATGCATATGCACATTTCTGCCCCTTCTACAATAAGATATAAAGAAGTCAAAAATTTGAAGGGGTGATATGACTTGCGTGTTTACTATGTAAAGTTGCCGGGTTTTTTACGTTCATTATTAATGAAGTTTATTAAGTAATGGTTATTGATTTACAGTGCGGTGCCAGGCCGCGCTGTTATTTTTTTCGACAAAAAAACTTCCAAAATTAGGCAGGATTATTTGAAATTATTGTAGAAAAGTGGGTCTAACCAATAAAAACCTATGGTGGGGAGAAAAATGCTTAAAAGAAATGACACAATAATAATATTTGGCCTCCTGGCGGCCATTATAGCAATTGATTTTGCCAATCATTTAAATTTATTTAAAACATATAGTATTTCTTTTACTCCCCTTACGTTTTTAAAAGTGTTTTTTTCAACCCTATGTATTTTAGTTTTATTATTATTGTATAGAAGAAGGCAATCAATAAAAATTAATCAACTGGTCCATGATGTTAAAATCAATAAAACCATTTTATGGCAGGTGGTTAATCGTTTACCCGTGGCAGTGATAGCTGTAGATATGCATGGTAAAGTTATGGTGTGCAACAAAACCGCCAAGAAAGTATTTAATTGCCATACCGGTTGCGATGATATCTCATCATGGGTTGAAAATTGCCCTGGAAATCTGCTGCGGCATACAATAAGTACAGGGAAAGGGGTATACAATTATGAATATTTTTTAAAAAATGACGGTGATTATAAGAAAATATTATTAAACACTGAAATAATCAAAGGAATTAAGGATGAGCATTTGGGAGCTGTACTTACTGCCCATGACATTACAGAACACCAGCAAGTGATGCAACAAATGCAACAATCGGAAAAAATGGCAATGATCAGTGAACTGGCTGCCGGGGTGGCACACGAAATTAAAAACCCCCTTACTACCTCCCGGGGGTTGTTGCAGCTTCTTAATCTGCGTTTTGAAGAGGGTGACCAAGCGCGCCTACATATAAAGGTGGCCTTGGACTCGCTGGATAAGATTAATGCTATCATTCAAGAACTGGTTTTACTGTCTCAACCCAATAAGCCTGAATTAACCATTAATCAGCTGGAAAAGGTGTTAGATGAAGTGTCTGTGCTTATAGACAGCGAAGCTGCCTATAATAAGGTGGCGGTGGAAAGAATATATCAGCCAAACTTGCCCTTGGCAGTGATGGACGTCAATCAGATTAAACAGGTCTTTATAAACATAGCTACCAACGCCATACAGGCAATGCCCCAAGGAGGGAAACTAACCATCACCGTAGAATATAATGACAAAGAAAAAGAATATATCATTTCTTTTAAGGATAACGGTGTAGGAATTGCTGAAGAGGACTTGAAAAAAATCTTTAATCCCTTTTTCACCACCAAGGAACATAGTACAGGTTTGGGCTTAACTGTCAGTTATCAACTTATTAAGCATCACGGTGGTGACATAAAAGTTAAAAGCGCAGAAAACAAAGGTACAGTATTTACCGTACTGCTGCCGCTGCTTAATAACGGGCAAAGGGCATCTTAAAAACTTACCCCCAGGATACCGCCAATGGCGCCGGAAACCAGCGATAAAAGTAATTTTAGACCAAAACCGGTAAGCAAGACGCTGCCGGATAAAAATATTAAAGCCACTAACCACAATATAATAAAAAACATAATGCCGACACCCAATCCGTGATATAAACCCTTTACCTTAGCCCTGGCGGAAGCGTATCCACCACCGATGAAAACACTAAAGCAGAGTATACCGGTGGACAGCCAGGGTAGAGTGCTTTCAGACAGACCGGTTAAATAATAAACTGCCCCGGCCAACATACTTATAAACAAGCTTGCAATTAGGGCCGCCAGGGTACCCTGAAAGATTGCAGAAAAATTTAGGGACGGATTTTGATTATTGAGACCGTCGTTTTTTAGGGACTGCAATCTATACCACCTCCTCAAAAATTAATCATTATAAGATTATGGTGACCTGTGTTAAAATATGACTAAAGGGTTTAATGTAAGGAGAGAAAACATTGAGTAATAACAATACCGTTGCTTATAAACTGGGCAACTCATTATATTTGAATGTAACCAATCGCTGTAGCAATGACTGTGTTTTTTGCATAAAAAAAACCAATAAGGGGATTGGCTACGACTTGACTTTATCTGAAGAACCCAGTCTTCAATCACTCCTTAATGCAGTGGGTGATCCGTTGGGCTATGACGAAATAGTTTTTTGTGGTTACGGAGAACCCCTAACCAGGATAGAATTGGTCATCGCTGCCTCTAAAGAATTAAAAAGATTAGGGGCTAAATCAATACGCATAAACACCAACGGCCAGGCTAACTTAATTCACGGCAAAAATGTAGTACCTGAACTTGCCGGTTTGGTGGATGTGGTGTCAATCAGTTTAAACGCACAAAATGCCACCGCCTACGGGGAACTGAGCCAACCCTTAAAGGTCAATCCGGAAGAAGCCTTTGAAGCGGTGTTGGAGTTTGCCAGGGAATGCAAAAAGCATATACCCAGGGTGGTGCTGTCGGTGGTTAAATGGCCTGGGGTTGATATTGCGGCATGTGGCAGAATTGCCGATGATTTAGGGGTGGATTTTAGAGTGCGGGAATATATGGGCAATGGGTAGGGGCCTGGAGAAGGCCAAAGGTGCAGGTGGGCGGCGGACGCAGGACTGTGTACCTAAACGTCCGCATACCTGCCGGATCTTTTGCGGTTCATATAATTCTGCACAAGAACATGTGCCTATCTTTAATTCTTTTTTTCTTCAAAATCAGGTGCCGGGGTGTTGTCGTCTACAAAATCATGTTCCCATTCACCGTCCACGTTAATCATGGTGGCCGAACCGGTTTTCTCATCAACAAATGCCCTTCCCTTCGGGTATGTACCTCCTAGGTCTTTTTCTTTTTTTGGCATATTTTATCCCTCCAAAATAAATTGATACTTTATTGTGGCCGGTTATTGCGGTATTTAATCCGGCATCAGGCCTTCTTTTAAATGACAATGAATTTCATTTGCCATTGACTTAATATTATTGGGGGATGTAATATAAGGTAAACAAACAATCCCATTACAAGGAGGTACTACATATGGCAATTGCGCAAGAAAATCTTAAGGTAAAGGGCATGTCTTGCGGTCACTGTAAGTCAGCGGTGGAAGAGGCTCTTGGCAAGCTAAAGGGTGTGGAGCAAGCAGTTGTTAACCTGGAAGCAAAAAGTGTTACAATTACATATCAGCCGGCCATTATCAACCGCCGGCAGATAATTAATACCATAACAGAAGAAGGTTATGAAGTGGTGGAATAAAAAGACTAATCATTTTAAACTGCACCTCAAATGTTAGACTAGCTGACATTTAAAGGTGCAGTTTATTTTTTTGTATAAAGTAGAGCAATTTTGCCAATACATAAAACAACTTATATTAGGAGAGTGATAATACTTATGACAGTGGGAAGTCAAGTGAAACAAACTTTGGCCGGACTTAAAAGTGCCCATGCCAGTCTAGAAACCTTTGCCTTGCAGACCCAAAACCAAAAGGCTAAACAGTTGTATGCCGAAGCGGCCCAGCAGGTTAAAAGTATAGTGGATTCCTTGGAACCCCGGATACAGGAAATTGAAAGCCAGGAACCACAGTACAAAGGTTTTTAAAACCGGATTTATATCCGGTTTTTTCTCTAATAATATTGGTAAAAATAGGTTAAGTTGAGGTATATTATGTGGGTCGGAGGTAAACACTTATGACTGTTGCTACACAGGTAAAACAAACCCTGGCTACCCTTAAAGGGGTATGTTCCACCTTAGAAGCCTTTATGTCGTTTGAACAAGACGAGAAAACTAAAGCCTTGCTGCAGAAAAACACCCGCCGTCTTGGTGCTGTTATAGATGATCTGGAAGAAAGGGTAAAAACCCTGGAATATGAGGAGCCGCAGTATAAAGGCTTTTAGACACTAAAATAAGGGGTAATAATTATGTCGGATGTGCTGATGATATTATTGCGTTCATTGGGGGTGTTTGTGCTGGCCCTGTTTATTATACGTTTTTTGGGCCGAAGACAAACATCACAAATGACGCTTTTTGACTTTGTAACCGCAACGGTGATTGGATTTATCGCTGCATCCTTGGTACTTAAGCTTGTACCGGTCCTTCCGGGATTGGCAGCCCTTATCGTCTGGACCATATTGCCAATATTTAGCTACCTATTGGCTTTTAAATATAAATGGGTAAGGGATATTATCCAAGGCAAAGAAACTGTTTTAATTAACCACGGCAAGGTGTTAGAAGATAAGCTGCTGGAAGCAAGGTATACACCCGAAGACCTTTTAAGCCAACTGCGCAGGAAAAATATTTTTCAGGTGGCCGATGTAGAGTTTGCGGTGCTGGAACCAAACGGTGATTTAAGTGTGCTTTTAAAGAAAGATAAAATGCCTGTAACTCCTAAAACCCTGGGCATTGAAGTGGCCAACCAAAGTGTACCCCAAACGGTGATGATGGATGGAGAAATCATTGATGAGCATCTTACTGCCCTGGGTTTAAATAGAAACTGGCTGCTAACGGAGCTGGAAAAGGCAGCTGTGGCGCCGGAAAATGTTTTTATAGCACAGGTTGATTCGGTGGGTCAACTTTATTTAGATTTATTTGATGATGCCCTTATTGTGCCCCGGCCTAAAACTAAGGAATTAGCCTATGCAAATATAAAAAAATGCCAGGCGGATTGTGAATTATACGCCTTGGCAACAAAGCATCAGGGTGCCAAAAAAATGTACAGTAATGCAGCAAAGGAATTGGCACAGGTGGTTGAAGAGCTAAAGCCTTTGCTCAGCAGATAGGGGTGTGAAAAATGTCTGACTTACAGAAGAAAAAATTAAGCCCCACCCAGCAAGAGTATCAGTCCTTTGCTAAGGACAGGGAGCCCCGGCGTCCGGTATTAAGAAATTGTGCCGTTGCCTTTTTAGTGGGGGGAAGTATTTGTATCCTGGGTCAAGGGATCCAAGATTTATTTCTGTGGAACTTTGACTTTACTGAAAAAACAGCCGGCAACCCCACAGTGGCTGTTTTGATATTTATAGCCGTGGTACTGACGGCAACGGGGGTGTATGACCACATTGGACAGTGGGCCGGGGCCGGTACCGCTGTACCTGTCACCGGCTTTGCCAATGCCGTTGCCTCTGCTGCAATCGAGCATCGCACAGAGGGTTATGTTTTGGGGGTAGGGGGTAATATGTTTAAACTTGCCGGCTCGGTGATCATTTTCGGCGTATTTGCTGCCTTTATTGTGGCCTTATTAAGTACACTTTTAACAATGTTGGGGGGAGCCTAGCATGTTACGAGGACATCAAACATGGGTGTTTCCCAACAAACCTGTGATAGTGTCTGCAGCCGCAGTGGGCGGACCCTTTGAGGCCCAGGGGGCCATAGCTGAAGATTTTGACCTTTTGCATGGGGATTTGTGGTTGGGCCAAGACAGTTATGAAAAGGCAGAAAAAAAGATGTTGGAAGAGGCCTGTGAAATCGCCATTCAAAAGGCAGGTATGCAGAAATCAGACATCCAATTTTTCTTGAGCGGTGACCTGTTAAATCAAATTATATCCAGCAGTTTTGCCGCCCGGACAATGGCAGTGCCTTACATTGGGTTGTTTGGGGCCTGTTCCACCTCAATGAAAGGCCTGGCCCTGGGCTCCTTGATGGTGGACAGTAAATTTGCCCAAAACGCCCTTTGCGGGGCCGTCAGTCACAATGCCACTGTGGAAAAACAGTTCCGTTATCCCACTGAATATGGGGCACAAAAACCCCCCACCGCCCAGTGGACGGTAACCGGTGCCGGGGTTGCACTGCTGGCCGGTGCCGGAGAAGGGCCCCGGGTGACGGCGGCCACCATTGGCAGGGTGATAGACATGGGTATCAGCGACCCCTATAAGATGGGTTCGGCCATGGCGCCGGCGGCGGTGGATACAATCACCGCCCACCTTAGGGATTTAAAGATAAGGGCAGATGAATATGACCTGATAGCCACCGGAGATTTAGGTAGGGTGGGCCATCAAATAGCCGGCGATTTATTGCAAAGGCATGGGATCAAAGTACCCGGTGATATTTTTGTGGATTGCGGTATGCTCATATATGGTGAAGATCAACCGGTCTTTTCAGGGGGCAGCGGTTGTGGCTGCTCTGCGGTGGTTACCTACGGTCACATATTGAACCGTATGAAAAAGGGTGAGTTAAAAAAGGTATTGATAGTGGCCACCGGAGCCTTACTGTCTCCCTTATCCTATCAGCAAAAAGAAAGTATACCCTGCATCGCCCACGCCGTTGCCATTGAAGCACCCTAGTCTAAGCCAAGCTATATAGCGTAGGCATACCAAGGCTGTTTAAATCTATAAGGTCAGGAGTGGTTTTTTTGGAAGCATATTTGTGGGCCTTCATAGTGGGCGGGATAATATGTGTTATCGGTCAACTGCTTATGGATGTTGGCAAACTTACCCCGGCACATACTTTGAGCATTTTGGTGGTTAGCGGAGCGGTTTTGGGCGGATTGGGTATATATGAATCGCTGATAGATTTTGCCGGTGCAGGGGCCACCGTACCGATAACCAGCTTTGGCAACTCATTGGTAAAGGGTGCTTTGGATGAAGCCCAGCGCACAGGCTTGGTTGGGGTTTTAACCGGTATTTTTGAGGTGACCAGCGCCGGAATATCTGCCGCCATTATTTTTGGCTTCATGGCAGCACTCTTGGTTAAACCCAAGGGTTAAAGGGAGGGTGGTACCATGAAATTATTATTTAAAATTCTTATCTTGATGTTGACATTTTTCCTGCTGGCTGCTTGTTCCATGCAGGGGTCACAAAAGAAACCCTTACCGGAAGACCTGGAAGTTACCTTTGAAAACGAGGTATCTCAAGGGGCCATGCAATTGGCCATGTCTGTTGCCGGTGTTAAGGAAGCCACTTCGGTGGCCATAAACCGGGAAGTCGGCACTGCAGTTAAGGTAACCGGTTTTGACCGCTGGCGGTTGAAATCCATTCGGGAAGAAACCTATAAAAAAATTAAAGATGCTTACCCTGATTATGAGGTGCATGTTACCTCAGACAAAAAACTTTTTTGGCAGCTGCAGCAAATTAGAAATGAGATAGATGAAGGAAAAGTTAAATCACCGGTGGAGGTTAAAGACCGGTTTGACAAAATCAATGAAAATATGGGAGGGTAAAAGCCAAATAAACTATGATTCTTGTAATTATAAGAACCTTAATACTATTTACCTTAGTGGTTATTGCCCTAAGGTTAATGGGACAAAGACAAATTGGTCAATTACAGCCCTATGAATTGGTGGTAATAATTTTGCTGGCGGATTTAGCCGTATTGCCCATGGCCGATACCGGCGTGCCCCTGATTTCAGGGATACTGCCAATATTTCTACTGCTTTTGTTTCAGGTGGCCATTTCATATACCGGCCTGAAAAGCCAATGGGCCCGGGGGATTATTTGCGGAACCCCGGCAGTTTTGATAGAAAACGGGAAAATAATAGAAGAAGAGCTGCGGCGCAACCGTTATAACCTCAATGAACTTAACGAGCAGTTAAGGGCCAAAAACGTGCCCAACATCGCCGACGTGGAATTTGCCATTTTGGAAACCAGCGGGGATTTAAGTGTCATACCCAAATCCCAAAAAAGACCCTTAAACCCTGAGGATTTGAAGATACCCACTAAATACGAAGGCCTACCCATAACACTGATTATAGACGGTAAGCTGCAGCAAAAAAATTTAATTAACAGTAACATCGATAAACAATGGTTACAAACGGAATTAAAAAAATTTGGCATTGACAGTTTTAAAGAGGTCTTATTTGCCAGCATAGACACCGAGGGTAAATTATATTACCAAGCAAAGTCAACATAATGAAATTAAGGAGCTGCTGATATGCGGTTGTTAATTGTGTTGTCTGCCATACTTGTTTCCTTTATGGTGTTGGGCAGCTGGGTAAATCATAGCTTAACCGACACCGCAGAAGTATTATCCAAAGACCTGGTGGAGATAATGCAGGAGATAGAACAGGACAATTGGCAGGATGCATTGGACAAAACAAAGGCACTGGAACAGCAGTTAAAGGAAAAAACCCACTGGTGGCCCATGATACTGGACCATCAAGAGATTGACGAGGTTGAATTTGCTCTGGCACGCTTGAAAGAATATGTTGCTGCTCAAAATCCGGACTTGTCCCTGGCACAGCTTTCAGAAATAAAGTTGATGCTTCAACACATACCGGATAAGGAATCAGTTACCCTGAAAAATATATTTTAATCGCTCAATTCCCATTTTATGAGAGGGAATTAATAAGGGCCGTCGAAGTATTAAGTATGCATATCGAACAGCGGTTCTGTGAGGTGATATCATGCTTGACTTGGGCGGCCTTTTTCATCAAATCGATCAAATGGTAGTAGAATGTAAAAGCAGGGTGGATATAAATAACAAGAAATTGTCAGTGGCCAAAGGGGCCATGGCCCATTTAAAAGATAAATGGCAGCAAATAACTCACAGGGTGAGGGAGAGTAAAACCTCTTGGTTGGTTGCTGAACCAATGGAGGAGGTGGATGCGGTACATTCTCCCATAAGACCGCCAAGGGAATATACTGTGCTGGCCACTGACGGATCTCAAATAATGCCCGACCATCATCAGGTGGTATTGTGTTATTTAATTAATATAGGAAAAGTTGTCTTGCATTATGGTGAAAAGGCGGCAGCTAAATTGACCAACGATGCAAGCTTATATTTTAAGGAAGAAGATTTGTACATGGATGAAGACGGTGCAAAGCGATTGGTTGACAGCCAAAGGGTTTCTGCCATGCGCACGCTGGCAGAAACCAAGGCCCTTGTTGAATTGGCTCAACAGGATAAGCAGACCGAAAGCACCGTTGCTTTTGCCGATGGGACCTTGATACATTGGACCAGCGCCCAGCAGGCTTGGTCTAAGCAATTTTTAGAAGAAATACTTGCAAACTATGAATATTTGTACCAATTAAAGGTGCCCCTGGTGGGGTATATATCAGGCACCAGAAGCACCGATGTTGTCAATATGTTAAGGGTGGCCATGTGTCCCCATAGCCGGGTGGATTGCGATCACTGCCAATGGAGAAACCTTCCCGAGGCCGGCTGTGAACAGGTTAGCGGCCTTAGGGATGCTGTGCTTTTTTCTGACAAACTTAAATACGGGCAGCGTTCTGCGGTCTTTAAATCCCGCTCCCAGGTGTTAGAAAAGTATGGCCGGCATTGGGTGTGTTTTTTTTATGTAAACCTAGGTGCCGAGGTGGCCCGGGTGGAAATACCCTTATGGGTGGCGGAAAACAAAAAATATTTAGATCTGGTACACTGCCTGGTCATTGATCAGGTTATTAAGGGTCTTCATTATCCCCTTTGCCTTTCCGAAGCTCACCGGCAGGCAGTGGTCACCGGGTCCGATCGGGAATTGTTTTATCAATTGGTTAATAACAAACTAATTGAAAATGGCTTAAAATCTGAGATATCTTATAAAAGTCTACGAAAAAGGAGCGTTCCGGTTTAAATGTTGGTCAATAATGAAGCTATTGGTGAGGTAATTGAAAGTGATACCACCCAATTTACTTGCGAAGCCAGCCATCTTCACAGCCCGCCAGAATTTGGTTCCTTCGTACAGGTTGATAATGGTGACACCGGTATAATAGGTGTGGTCTTTCACACCACCACATTAAGCAGCGATCCGGGCCGAAAACCAATGGCATACTGGCAGTCTGAGGATGAGTTAAGGCGGCAGCAACCCCAAATATTTTATTTGCTGCGCACCTATTTTTCTGTGCTGGTGGTGGGACACTGCCGTGATGGCTCTTATAATGGCTACCTTCCCCCCAGACCTGCCCGCATACATTCCTTTGTCCGCAGGTGCGATGGGTTGAGATATCAGCAGGTGGGCGAAAATGTTAACTATATCAGCACCATTCTCGGCTCCGGATGTGAGGCTAAGGATGAACTGTTGGCTGCAGCGGTGCGCAATATCAGTAAGTACCAGCAGGATGAAGCCGTTTATCTAAGGCGGGTGGGCAATGAATTGCGGCGGCTGTTGGTGGCGGATTACGAGCGTTTTAAATCCATTGTAAGGAGGATTCGCCGGTGAGGGGTAGGATAATTAGAGGGTCGTTAAGCGGCGGTGTGGAGGTAAAATTGGACCCCGAATATACGGTGGAGGATGTTAAGGTAGGTAATTTTGCAGTGATTGAGGGGCAAAGGTACCGTTATTTTTCCCTGGTGTCCGATGTAAAGATAGAATCCACCAATCCGGCCATGTTAGTGGACAGTTTTAATGAGGAAGATGATCCGCTGGTCCGGGAAATGGTTGTGGGTGACGGTATCTTCGGCAACATTTCCCTAAATCCCATGCTGATGGCTGATAAGGATTTAGAGGGAGAGGTGCGGGCGGTGCGCACCATACCGCCCCATGGCTCTCCTGTTCGCACTGCCGGCGATGAAGATGTGGCCCATGTGTTCGGGGCACCGGACAATAGGGTCTATTTTGCTATGGGAACACCCCTGGAAATGAATACCCCGGTCTGTGTTAACTTGCCTCGTTTAGTGGAACGGTGTACCGGCATTTTTGGAAAGGCAGGCACGGGGAAAACTTTCTTAACCCGCCTGGCGCTGGCGGGCATCACCAAAAGCCAGGCGGCGGTGAATTTGATTTTTGATGCCCATAATGAATATGGTTGGGAAGCCACAAAAGAAGAGGACCGGGGCGACGGTGTCAAGCAACAATCCTTTGTGAAGGGTTTAAAACAACTTTTTCCCTCAAAGGTGGTAGTGTTTACCCTGGATCCGGAATCCAGCCGCCGCCGAGGGGCAAGGTGTGACCACGAAATTTATTTGGCCTACAAGCAAATTACCCCGGGAGATATTTTATTATTGCAGTCCCAGCTGAATTTAAACAACACCGCCACCGAGACCATGCATCTTTTGGCGGGTAAAATGGGTCAGGAACACTGGTTTAAATTGCTAATGGAAATGGGTGCCGAAGAGCTGAAGGATTATGCAGAAAATAACGGCCTGCATCTGGGGGCACTGCAGGCACTGCAGCGCAAATTAAACCGGGTCTACACCCTGCCCTTTATGAGGGAGAGGGTACCCTTTGACGCGGTGGACAAGATTATGCAATACATTACCAATGGTAAGCACGTGGTGATTGAGTTTGGCAGCACCCAACTTTTGGGGTATATGCTGGTGACCAATATATTGACTAAGCGCATTCATGGGGAATACGTACGCCGCATGGAAAGGTACTTTGCCACCAGGGAGCAAAAACCCCCGCAGTTGGTAATTACCATCGAGGAAGCACACCGTTTTTTGAGCCCGGAATTATCACGGGACACCATATTTGCCACCATAGCCAGGGAGATGCGTAAATATAACGTAACGCTGCTACTGGTTGATCAACGCACCTCCGGCATCGACAGTGAGGTAATGTCCCAGATAGGTACCAAAATAGCCTGTAAACTGGATGATGAATCCGATGTGAATGCCCTTCTGACCGGTGTGCACAATGCCAAAAATTTGCGCAATGTGCTCTACAGCCTGGACTCTAAACAACAGGCCTTAATCCTCGGACATGCTGTGCCCATGCCGGTGGTAATTAAAACCCGCAATTACAATGTGGAGTTTTATAATGAGGTGGGGGAGACTGACTACGCTGAAAATGACCGGGCCTTTAAAGAAATGGTCAGTGATATGTACCAAGACCATTCAGATATTTAGATTATCCATGGCGAAAACAAATCAAAGAAGGTGTTTTCCTTGATCCGTATACTACATACCGCAGATTGGCATATAGGAGTGGAGAATTACGGCCGCATAGATCGGGCCACCGGAGTACATGGGCGGCTATTGGACTTTTTAAGCTCTTTAGACTTGTTGGTAAAGCAGGCCATTGAACAGCAGGTGGATTTAGTGCTGTTTTGTGGCGATGCATTTAAAAACAGGGAACCTTCGGAAACCCACCAAAATGCCCTGGCCCGCCGGCTGAAACAACTTTCCGATGCCGGCATTAAAGTTTTTTTATTGGTGGGTAATCATGATTTGCCCAATGCCGCCGGGAAATCCAACGCCCTGGATATTTACCGTACCTTAGAGGTGCCGGGGGTTACGGTGGGAAGGCATCCTGATCTTTATACAATTGAAACCAAAGGCGGGCCGATACAGATAGGGGCAATACCTTATCCTTCCCGCAGTGCTTGGCTGGCTCGTAAGGGGCAGAGCGGCAAAACCATTGCTCAGTTGGAAGAGGAAATGTCTGCCAACCTTGCGGCGGTTGCCCGGCAACTGTCTCGCCGCTTGAACACATCCCTGCCGGCGGTGCTGTGCGCTCATATCACTGTGGACGGCGCGGTGGCCGGTTCAGAACACACCATTATGGTGGGTAAAGATTTGGCGGTGCCTGCCAGTGCTCTGCAACAACCCGGTTTTGCTTATATTGCACTGGGGCATATACACCGCTACCAGGTGTTGGCTGACCATCCTCCCTTGGTTTACAGCGGCAGCCATGACCGGATTGATTTTGGAGAAGAGAATCAAAAGAAAGGTTATGTGTTGGTGGATATAGATCAAGGGCGTTGTGATTATCGGTTTTGTGAGTTAGATCCCCGCCCCTTTGTCACTGTCCGGGTTAAAATCGGCGGTGATGATCCCACCGGCCAGGTGATGGCCGCCTTAAAGGCAGCGGCCAATGCTGAGGCGGTGCTGCGTTTGATTGTTGAGGATAAGGCAGCAGATTATGCCGGCATTGATCATAGGGAGCTACGCCGGTTTATAGACCAAAACTTTTACTATCTGGCATCCATTAATCGGCAGTTGGTGGAAGACAGCGAAAATTTACGCAATCCAAATTTAAATGAACGCATTGAGCCCTTGGCCGCTTTTAAGGAATATATAAAAGATACCGGTGTTAAAGATCAAAGGGAACTGCTTAAACGGGCGGAAAGACTGTATCGCAAGTTGAAAGAGAGGGATATTTATCAATGATACCGGTGGAGTTAAAAATAAGTAACTTTATCAGCTATGGCCCTGACAACGAGCCCCTGCGCTTTGACGGTTTTAACATAGCCTGTCTCACCGGTAATAACGGCAATGGTAAATCTGCCCTACTGGACGCAATCACCTGGGCGGTTTGGGGTATGGCCAGGGGCACTGACGAGCGGGGTGCCGGAGTTGATGATTTGGTGCGTTCAGGTGCCGATAATATGGAGGTGGAATTCACCTTTCAATTGGAGGGTGACATTTATCGCATTTGCCGCCGGCGTGATAAAGGTCGCGGTAAGTCTTCTTTAGAATTTCAGATTTATGATGGCGGAATTTTTCGCTCTCTTACCGGGGAAAATATTTCCTCCACCCAGCGAAAGATTAATCAAGTGCTGCGCATGGATTATCACACCTTTACCAGTTCGTCGTTTTTGCTTCAGGGTAAAGCCGATACCTTTACTTCGATGAAACCGTCAGAACGGAAAAAAATACTGGGTGAAATCTTGGGTTTGTCGGTGTATCAGGATTTAGAAGCGCTGGCCCGGGAAGAAGTAAATGCAGCCACCGCCACTTGTTCCCGTTTAGATGCAAAACTGGAAGAAATAGAAAAAGAATTAACTCATCAGCAGCACTATCAAAAACAGAAATTGGAGTTGGAGCAAAACTACCGCCGGATAAAGGAAAGGCTGGACAACGAGCAAGAAGAACTTGAGCAATGGCGCAGAACTTTTATGCAATTGCAGCAAATACAAGAGCGGGTTAAGGAGCTGCAAGGGCAGTTAGAGGAACAGCAAAAAAGCTCGCTGGAATTAAAAGAAAAGGTAAATATATTAACCGCACAGATCAAACAGGGTGAAGAGCTTTTGAGCACTGCCGATGAAATAGAGAAAAATTACACCTTACTGCAGCAACTGCAGCAAAAAGACCGGGAACATAATGAAAAATCTCGTATGCTGTTGGAACTAAAAGAGCGGAAAAGGCAACTGGAAATAGAAATTGATGAACAGCGCAGTATATTAGAAAAAAAATACACCCAGCTAAAGGCCGAGAATGATCATTATAACAGCCTTTTCCAAAGCCATGGGGTTCTGGCGGCAAAAGAAAGCTCTTTAATGGCAAAGCTGCAACAATTGCGGGAAGAGGAAGCTGAGCAACAGAAATTAAAAGAAGCCATTCTAACCCATAATCAGCAAATAAAGAGTAAGGAATTGTTCATTGAGAGACTGAAGGAAGAACTTACAGAGCTGAGAGAAAAATATACTGTATTACGACAGCCGGTGGCCCAGTGTCCCTTATGCCGTACAGAGTTATCCGGTGCCCATAAAGATCAAGTATTAAATGACATGATTAAAGAAGGGGAGCAATTAAATCATCTGTGCCGGCTGTTGCAGCAAGAGATAGATAAACTAAAAGAACAAACTCAAAAGGATGCTGGAAAAATAAAGTTAACTGAAGAAAAATTATCCCGGCTGCCGGCCTTAGAAAATGAACATTCAGTTTGCCGGCATAAACTAAGTGAATCCCTGCTGGCCGGTGAAAGACTAAAAGAATTACAACCGCAAATGGAATTGCTCAACCGTCAATTGCAACAGCTAGAATATGCCAAGGAGCAACAAGAGAGCCTTCGCCAAATTGAAAAACAAATAAATTCCTTAGGCTACTCTCCCCAAGGGCACAGCGAAATTCAAAAACAAATTGCTGCCCTAAAACAATTTGAAAGCCGCTATCACAGCTTACAAACAGCCCGTTCGACATTAGCAAGCCAGCAAGAAAACCTGCAGCATTTTAATGATCACCTGCTGTTATTAGAAAAGGCAGTTTCTAATACCAGAGAGCTGATAGAAGAGCATTCGTTAAAACTGGTTGACTTACCTGTTGTTAAAAAGAAAATTGCAGATGCCACCGGTTCTGTGACCCATTTACAGCAGCAGGTATCAGAAATAGAACGTCAATTGGGAACGGTGCAAGAAAAATTGGACCGCTGCACACGCTTAACACAAGAAAAACAAGTGTTGACAGCAGAGAAAAATGCTGCCCTGGAAGAAAAGAAATATTACAATCAATTGGTTAAAGCCTTTGGTAAAAAGGGTATACAAGCCCTGATAATAGAAAACGCTATTCCTGAGTTGGAGCGAGAGGCCAACAGTATTTTGCAGCAGGTATCAGACGGTCGACTGACAGTTGCTTTGGTAACCCAAAAGGCGGCCAAAAGCAGTAAAAGGGTGTTAGAAACCTTGGAAATTGTCATTTCTGATGAGTATAGCACCCGTCGATATGAATTGTATAGCGGTGGAGAGGCCTTTAAAGTTAACTTTGCCCTACGCATCGCCCTTTCCAGATTACTGGCCAGGCGTGCGGGGGCCCGATTGCAAATGTTAGTAATAGATGAAGGTTTCGGCACCCAGGATAACGAAGGCAAAGAACGATTGGTGCAGGCCATCAATGCAATAGCAGCTGATTTTGAAAAAATTATTGTAATTACCCATATAGAGGAACTAAAAAACGCCTTTCCGGTACAGATGGTGGTCACCAAGGGCATTAACGGTTCGCGGGTAGAATTAATTTAATTAAATAGCCAAAGGGCATTGGCTGCCAGGGCATGATTTCAGTTTTTGAACTGGATTCATGCCCTGTCGCATTACCCGGTAATTTGTTGATATAAAAGCTGCCAAACAGGAAGGAATTGGAAATTATGGAGCGAAATATTTACATTAGTAATTTGGAAGGGAGAGATGCCAGTTGTGGTTTTTTAGTAAAAGCAAGGTTTTGCAAGGGCTGGCTTATGCTTTAGAAACATGTGGTGCCCACAAACTGGCACTGCGATATATAGAAAAAGCAATTGCCAAAAGCCCGGAAAACCTGGACTTGCATATGCATGCCAGCCGTCTTTATTTAAAAGGCGGTCAGCTGGACAGGGCAGCATTGCATTGTAAGAAAGCAGCCATCGGGGTAGGTTCCGGGGGATTTCTTTACTGTCTTAATAAAGCCAGTAATGGCGGCTATTATTTGCATAAAGAAAAAGAAGGGGATATTTTTATTAGCGGTGACGATGCAGGAAAAATGAAGGACCTGGCCAACATGTTAAACGATCGCGGTATTTATTTATTAGAAAACCAACGCTACGAAGAAGCCCTTGTTTGTTTTGAACAGGCATTAAAGAGTAGTAAAGGCAATGTGGCCATACTTACAAATTTAGGATTGGCCCATACAAAATTGGGTGAGTATCAGAAAGCGCTGGAAGTGTTAGAGTTGGCCCAAAACAACGGACATACCACCTTGGAGTTATTAATACATAAGGGTTATAATCTTTTTTGCATAAACAGATTTGAAGAGGCAGTGACCTGTTATGAGTTGGCAAGGCAAATGGAGCCGGAAGATGCTGCGGTGTTAAGCAATTTAGGCTCCTGCTATCAAAGGCTGGGAAACTATGGCAAAGCTGTTGAGTGCTATCAAATAGCCATAGGAATAGCACCCCAAGATGCGGCCATTTATAACAATCTAGCCCTTTCTTTGGAGCATTTGGGCAAAATAGATGAGGCAGTGGAAAATTTTAAGAAGGCCACCCAGCTGGATCCCAATGATGCTACTATTTATACCAACTATGCGGCATGCTTAGGCAAAATAGGAAAGAGAGAGGAAGCCATTAGTCTCTGTGATAAGGCCTTGGATATTCAACCACACAACTATCAAGCCTGGGGTGTAAAGGGAAACATGTATTTGGAATTGGGCAAGAATAAGGAGGCAGCTAAAGCCTATGCCAAGGCCTTTGGGCTAAATGCATACTGTTAAAGGCAAGTGATACCGACAGCTAGTCGGTTTTTTTATTGGTAAAAAATCCTAACACAAACCCGGTAAGCCTTGCTATTTAATCGTTTAATCTTTATGTTATTTTAATAATTCTAAGCAGGAAGTTAAAAGGATTTGCAGAATATAGTAAATTTTGGGCAGTTGTAGCATACTAACGGTCGAAGGAGGAAGTTTTATGTATGAATTAACAGTAAAAACCAGTTTCGATGCCGCCCATAAGCTTTGTGGTTACCAGGGAAATTGTGCCAGAATCCACGGCCATACCTGGGTTGTGGAAGTGGCGGTGGCCGGCGGTAAACTGGATTCAATAGGTATGTTGATCGATTTTAAAGATTTAAAGAATATGGTAAAAAAAGCCACGGCACACCTAGACCACAACTTCATCAATGAACTGCCGGAATTTGCTGTCAACGGAAAAGTTGGCAACCCCACCGCTGAAAACTTGTCCAGATATATATATGAGCAAGTAAAAGAAGAATTAGATAAAAACCATCCCAGCGTAAAAATAAGACGGGTAAGTGTTTGGGAATCTCCAAACTCTTGCGCCACCTATCGGGAGGATTAAATGAGAAAAAGCATAGTATTATTATCTGCGGGGTTAGATTCGACGGTGTGCTTGGCCCAGGCAATGAGAGAAAGCAAGGTGGAATTGTGTTTAACCTATGATTATAATCAACGGTCGGCAAAACAAGAAAGTGAACATGCCCTGGCCTTGGCTAATTATTATCAGGTTCCACATCAGGTGATTAAACTGGACTTCTTTTCGCATTTTGCCGGCGGAGCCCTAATAAACAGAGATATGGAAGTGCCGGAACCCCAAGAGGATGCTTTGGATGATCTTAATATTGGAAAAGAAACGGCGGCGGCTGTTTGGGTACCTAATCGCAACGGCATCTTTATTAATGTGGCTGCCGGTTTTGCGGAGGCCTTGGGCTGTCAGTTAATTGTAACAGGTTTCAATGCGGAGGAGGCCAAAACTTTTCCTGATAACAGCGAACAATATGTAAAGGCAGTCAACGCTGCTTTGGGTTACGGCACTGCCAACGGTGTGCAGGTGATAAGTTATACCCAAAGGCTAAATAAGGTGGAGATTGTTCAGCTGGGCCAGCGGTTAAATGTACCTTGGCAACTTATTTGGAGTTGCTATAATGATGGAGAAGAGATGTGCGGCAAATGCGAAAGCTGCCGCCGTTACTATCGTGCTGTGCAGCAGGCCAACAAAAATGGCAGTGGGGGGTAGTGTGGATGATAGGTAAGTTTATTCAAGAAAATATAACTTATGACGGAAGTCAATTAAGTTCCCTTTGGGCCTTTAGAAATTTTGGTTTACAGGGAGACAGTATTGTAAGTTTTAGAGGCAGTTGTGAAGTAAAAATAGATGCCATGGTTGATTTAGCTGATGTGCGGGATGGCGACAGCATTTACAGCGAAGACATGCTGCATTTTATTGTGGAACATTTTGACATGGACTTAGAAAAAGCAGTGACAAGGCAACGCTTGTTAATTACAATTATTAAAGAGCTGCTGGAGGAGCTGACCGGTTGCCGCCTGAAAAGAAAAGGCGATGATCTGTATCATGGCGAGAATAAATTATCGGTTTCCATTGCCACCTTGAGCCCTGTTTCATCAATGATTCACACCGCCATTAACATCTCATCCAATAATACCCCTGTGCCAACGATAAGTACAAGTGAACTGGGCTGGCCTGAACATCGCAGTGCTGAGTTGGCGGAAGAAATTTGCCAAAGATATGTTGCGGAAATAAATAGCATCTTTATGGCCCGCTGTAAGGTGCGAGGGGTTGATTAAATGCAGGTACCTTTGTTGGAAATATTTTCTAGCGCCCAGGGAGAGGGGCCACTGGTGGGTTGTCGGCAAATTTTTTTAAGAATGGCCGGTTGTAATCTTAACTGTGCCTATTGTGATACTCCCACAAGCCCGGATGAAAAGGGATGTAAAATAGAAGCGGAAGCCGGAAGCAACCGGTTTACATATTTGCCTTGGCCTATTAAAATAAATGAAGTTGTAAGTACAATTGTTAATAATTATGATTTGTCTAGGCATCATTCGATAAGTATTACCGGTGGCGAACCTTTACAGCATCCCCAATTGTTGCAAGAATTACTGCCCCTATTAAAGGGGACCAGAAAGGGAATTTTCTTAGAAACCAACGGAACCTTGTTTAACAGTCTTAAACAGGTGTTGGAACACATTGACATCATCAGTATGGATGTTAAGTTGCCCAGTGTGGCTAAAATTGAGCCTTGCTGGGATTTACATCAGCAGTTTATAAAGGTGGCACTTACTAAAAGACTCTTTTTATATTTAAAAATAGTGGTGTCCGATGAAACTGCCGCTGATGATTTACAGAGGGTATATCAATTGCTGAGCGGTGAAAGCCGGGATATTCCACTGGTAATTCAACCGGTAACCCCCCATAAGGGTATAAATTCTCCCAGTGTTTCTCAATTGTTAGAATGGCAACTACAGGCTTTGGAGCACTTGCATGATGTGCGAATAATAGCACAAACGCACCGGGCAGTTGGTATGTTGTAATTCTTAAGAAAGCAACCTTAAAGGAGGACATCCCAGTGTCGGAAAAAGTTGATATGCTTAAAATAGAAAAGGCGGTGCGAATGATACTGGAGGCCATAGGTGAAGATGTTAACCGGGAAGGGTTAATTGAAACTCCCCAAAGGGTGGCCCGCATGTATCAGGAAGTATTTAGCGGGCTACACGAAGAACCTATGGATCACTTAGAAAAAATATTTTCAGAACAGCACGAAGAAATGGTCTTGGTAAAAGATATACCCCTATACTCCATGTGCGAGCACCACCTAATCCCTTTCTTTGGAGTTGCCCATGTTGCTTATATACCCAGGGACGGTAATGTTACCGGTCTTTCAAAGCTGGCCCGGGTGGTGGATGGATACTCTCGACGTCCACAATTGCAGGAAAGACTTACTTCTCAGATTGCGGACGGTATTATGCTTAAGCTTAATCCCTACGGCGTAGTAGTGGTGGTGGAAGCAGAACATATGTGTATGACAATGCGAGGGGTGCGTAAGCCCGGAACAAAGACTGTTACCTCAGCGGTAAGGGGAATTTTTCAAAAGAATCAAGCCAGCAGAGCCGAGGCTTTTTCACTAATTATAAGACAATAAAATACTGCATAAGGAGGAATAATGTTAACATGTCCGAAAGGGATAAGAGGGAAGGTAAGCTCGAACTGATAGCCCATAAATCCTTTGCCCAATACAGCGAAATGTATAAATTAGTGGATTTTTTAAATAAATCCCTTAAAGATAAAAATGTAATCTTTGGTTTAACTAAAAAAAATGATAAAATGACTATTACTATTTATGAAACATAGGAGGGCTTATGCGATTTCTGGTTTCCAATGATGATGGCATTTATGCTCCGGGAATTAAGGCGTTGCGAAAATCTTTAGAGGAAATTGGGCAAGTAACAGTGGTGGCGCCGGATAGGGAACGCAGCGCCACAGGGCACGGCATTACTGTTTTTAGACCCCTGCGGGCTAAACCGGTGAAGTTTAAAAATAGCTCAGCTATTTGTTATTCGGTGGACGGAACGCCCGCCGACTGTGTAAAACTGGGATTGGAAGCCCTGGTGGAAGAGACGCCTGATTTAGTGATATCGGGCATTAATCTTGGTCCCAATCTGGGCACAGATGTCCTCTACTCAGGTACCGTTTCGGCAGCCTATGAAGGAATAATTAACGGCATCCCTGCCATAGCAATATCTTTAAACACCTGGTCAGATCCCGACTTTAGCTATGCAGCAAAATTTATAAAAGAATATGTACCACATGTTATTAAACACAAACTTCCTCCCGGTGTTCTATTAAATATTAATGTTCCATCAACGGATCCCAAAGGTATTAGGGTAACCAGGTTAGGAAACAGAAGGTATATTGATGTGTTTGATAAACGTACCGATCCCAGGGGAAGGGTATATTTTTGGATGGCGGGAGAGCCGGAAAACCTTGACGAAGACAACCCGGAAACAGATGTTAATGCTGTGAAAGAGGGTTACATTTCAGTAACGCCGGTTCAGCTGGACGTTACCCATAGGGGATTTATGGAAGAGCTTAAAAAATGGCCGGTTAATGGCGGTTAGCCATGGGCTTAACGACAATAAACCATTTTACCTATGGGTTATTGTCGTTAAGGTCCCGCAAAAAGTCTTTTATTCCTTTGCATGCCAGTTTTATATCGTTTGCCACCACAGAAAAAAACATAAAGGCATGCAAAAAACGAGCCCCTGCTATATTTTCATGCCATTTGTCAACGTGTAAACTCAATTCTTCCCAAAAACTTTCGTCTATTGATTGTGCCTTAACGTTTTCTTTAAATAGCACAGCCTGGTAGAGCTGCTTATTTAATTGTTGAAAAGTATCCATTCCATACCCAAGCATTTTTAATATATCCTTAAACTCTGCACTGACCTTAGGATTTCCGCTTTCCATTCGCCAAGCAATTCTCTGTCCGGTAGCCACGTGAATATCGCGACTGCTGTGATAAAGGTTGGCGTTATAATCAATATATCTTTCATACACATCAAGCTCTTTATCGTTGGTTCTTATTTGCTCCCTGCTTAATTCTAAATATTTACGTCCTTGGCGCAGCAGGCTTTTAATTTCCGCCCGCCGCTTATTAAAGGTTTCATCATCCATAGGTGAAAGATTAATAAAGCCATTGACAGACTGCTCAAAAAAAGCAACGGTTTTCTCGTTTAAATCGGCCAGCACTTCCAGCAACTTATCCTTGTATTTAGGTGGCACTATCACTAGGTTGACTATTAATGCCACCGCCAAGCCTAAAAAGATGACATAGGATCTGCTGATTGCTTGGGTTAAAAATTCATCTTGGGGGGCATCCAGCACAAAAAGGGCTGCCACCACACCCATTCCAATGGTGTTTTGCATGCCTAATTTATTGTTTAGGGCAATGACTATTATGGTAATTGCTATCATTTCAAAGGGTCCTGCTCCTATAAAATACCCCACAAAGAGAGCAAGGGATACTGATAGTATGTGGCATAACACTTGCTCACCGGCATTTCTAAAGGAGCGAAATACCGAAGGCTGAATATTCATCAGGGCACTTACACCTGCAAAAAGTTTGGGTTCAAAATTAAATAAATCTGCCAAATACATGGCTATTCCTACAGCCAGTGCGGTTTTAATAATTCTAGCCCCAATAAAGGTTTTCAGGTTAATGTTCATAAAAATAACACCTTTTTAAAAATAAAATGTCCCCACACAAAGGAGTGCAAGGACTTATCAAGTAAATTACAAAGTTTATTTATTAGCCTATTATAATATTTTGTAAAAAAATAATCAACCACTGTATTATTTTGGCAATAATCTTGAAATAATCTTTTTAATACGTTTGCTATCCTGAGGAGAGATTCCTCCTAGGAAATATAATGCTGTCAGGTAAGTGAGGCCCCCTAATAGCAAGGTGGAAAAGGTGACAAGCACCTGTGAACCGGTCAGGGTATAAAGATTATTTATTAAAAACCAAACTAAAAGGGCCATTATTACTGCTGAACCCAGGGGTTTTGCCACAGAATTTACGAAATACATTCTAAAACCGGTTAACCTTTTTAAATCAATGTAATTGAGACAGGCCATTACCATGCAGTACAGGGTGATAGCCACTGCCACGCCATTATTACCAAGCTTAGGGGTGAGATAATATATAATAATAATTTTAAATGAGGAGGCAATAACTAAATTTTTAAAGGGTCTTATGGCTTCGCCCATACCCTGTAATATGGCGGTGGTGGTTTGAGAAAAATACAAAAACACACCGCCCAATGCCATAATGGCTAAACTTGATGCAGCCTCTTGGTAACCAAAAAGCAGCCCACATAGTTGGGAGGGGAGAAGTAAAAAAAACACAACACAGGGCATGGATGCCATTAATGTCAGTCTAATTGCTTCTGAAGTTCGTGATTGAACCAGTTTAATATTATTTTGTGCCATGGCGTCAGATACCGCCGGGATTAGGGCAGTTGCCAAGGCAGCAGTAATAATTCCCGGTGTTAACAATAAAGTTTGAGAAACCCCTACCAAAAGACCGTAAGAAGAGGTGGCCTCTTGAAGTGTTAATCCACCGGCCTGCAATCTTTGTGGTATTAAAATGGCTTCTATACTCATTAAACCGGTAGAGATAAATCTGGTTAAGGTAACCGGTATGCCCAAAGTAAATATTCTTCGACATGTGTTGGGTAATGATTCCCTTATAAAACCGCCTGCCGGTATTGTCGGACGCCTGTGCAAATATATGGTAAGCATGGTTACAAACCCTACTATTTCACCGCAAACCACCCCAAGGGATATTCCGATGGCAGCGTATTCTACTCCCCTAGGCAGTAGTAAATAAGCTATTGCTAATCCGGCACTTACCCTTACCAACTGCTCCAGCACTTGTGTTATTGCAGTTGGTGTCATTTGGTGTAAGCCCTGAAAGAATCCCCTAAATGCAGAACATAAGGATACAATTATTATTCCCGGTAATAAGGCCAGAAAGCTGTAGTATACATCAGGGTTGGGGAAGTAATATTCAATCATTAGGGGTGCGCAAAACACCAGTAAAAGGGTAAAAAAAGTACCGCTTATGGTCAATATACCAAGGCATAAGTAAAAAATGCGGTAGGCTCCCCGCAAGTTATTTCGAGCAACTTCTTCTGCCACTAATTTCGATATTGCCAGCGGTATACCCATGGTTGAAAGCACTATTACCATAACATAAACCGGGTAAACCATATTGAAAAGCCCAATACCTTCGGGCTTAATCAAGCGAATAACAACCATTTGATAACCGAAACCGATTATACGATTGAATAGGCTGGCCACCAATAGTACCAATGCACCGTAGACAAAGGATTGTTTTTTCATAGGTAGACCCCTTGTACATATACTGTATAACATTTCTATGCCGTCAGTGGGACGCCTATGAAAGTAGAAGAGAGAAAAAAACCAGATAATTCTTTATTTAAACAAGGAAAAATATCTTTACTTGTAGAATAAGTCACATGTATATTAATAATTGGATAAAACTTAATTTTCACCTTAGCATTGGCATGCAAGACAGATTTTCCTATTGGGTGTACCAAAAACAAGCATTTTTGGTCATACTAATAAATAAAATCTGTTTAAGACAAAGCATATACTAAATGAATGGATGTAAAGGAGGCCCTAGACTTGAAAAACTATTCTACGGACAAAATTCGGAACATTGGATTGGTAGGTCATGGTGGAACTGGTAAAACATCTTTGGTTGAGGCTATGGTGTTTAACACAGGTATACTCTCCCGTATGGGTCGGGTTGAAGATGGTAATACAGTGGCAGACTACCATCCAGAGGAAGCACAAAGACAATCTACCGTACACACCAGCTTAGTTCCTGTGGAGGTAAAGGGTGTAAAACTAAATCTTTTAGATACACCGGGCTTTTCAGATTTTATTGCAGAAGTTAAAGGCGTCATGCGTGTAATCGACAGCAGTTTGTTTGTTTTTTCTGCGGTGGACGGTGTGCAAGTACAGCACGAGCTGATTTGGAAGGATGTTAAAAAGGCTGACATTCCTAGAATTATATTCATTAATAAAATGGATCGGGAGAATGCCAGTTTTGATAAATTAATGGATGATATGAATAATATATTGGGCGGCAACTTTGTACCGGTTAACTTTCCTCTGGGGGAAGCTTTAGATCACAAAGGAATTGTAGATGTAATCAGCCAAAAGGCCTATGAATTTGATAATGGCAAGGCAAAGGAAGTGGCCCTGCCCGATGAATTAAAGGATCAATTGGAAGAGTACCGTGAAAGGCTGGTGGAAGCAGCGGCTGAAGGTGACGACGATCTCACCATGAAGTACTTGGAAGGTGAGGAGTTAACACCGGAAGAAATAACCTTAGGCTTGCAAAAATCCATTGCTGCCAATAATGTTATCCCGGTTCTTTGTGGTTCTGCCACTAACAATATAGGTATAACAACATTGAGTGAATTCTTGGCCCAATATGCGCCGGCACCTAAGGTTGAAGAAGGTGCAATGGCTGCCTTGGTATTTAAAACACTGGCTGACCCATATGTTGGCCGCATGAATTTTATCCGTGTATTCAGCGGTACCTTTAAGGCAGATTCTCAGGTATACAATCCAAACAAAGAGAAGAATGAGAAGGTTGGCCAAGTACTTTATGTGCGCGGCAAACATTCAGAGCCTACAACCCAGGTGCCCTGCGGCGATCTTGCAGTGGTAGTAAAATTAAACGACACCGCATCCGGCGACACCTTGTGTGACAAGAGCATAAAAGAGCCGCTGGAGGGTATAGATTTTCCGGTGCCAAACTATACTGTAGCCATTGCACCAAAGAGTAAAAATGACGAAGATAAGCTGGGCGATGCGGTACAAAAGTTACTTGAGGAAGACCCCTCTTTAGTGGTAGAAAAAAATGCAGTTACCAAACAAACCCTGCTGACAGGTATGGGTGAAGCCCATGTGAATATTATGATTAATAACTTAAAGCGGCGCTATGGTGTGGACGTAATTACGGAAGATATTAAGGTGGCCTACCGGGAAACAATCAGAGCTAAAGTGGAAGCGGAAGGTAAGCATAAAAAGCAGTCCGGCGGTCGTGGCCAATATGGTCATGTATGGATCCGGTTTGAACCCCTGGCAGAAGGTGATTTTGAGTTCCATGAGGAGGTTTTTGGCGGAGCAGTGCCGCGTAACTTCTTCCCGGCCGTAGAAAAAGGTTTGCGGGAAGCTATGTTAGATGGGGCCTTGGCAGGTTATCCCACCGTTGGTATAAAAGCTACACTTTACGATGGCTCTTATCATACCGTGGATTCATCAGAGATGGCCTTTAAGATTGCTGCCTCGTTAGCATTTAAAAAGGCGGTGCCCCAGGCTAAACCTGCTATTTTAGAACCTATTATGTATGTTGAAGTGACAGTACCTGACGAATTTATGGGTGACGTCATTGGAGACTTTAACACCAAACGTGGCCGTGTTCTAGGTACTGAGCAGGTTGAAGGAGGCACTGTGGTTAAGGCCCACGTGCCCCAAGCGGAAATGTTTAAATATGCCAACGATTTAAAATCCATGACCCAAGGACGTGGTCAATTTAAGGTAGAGTTCTATGGTTATGAGGATGTACCGGCTAATTTAGCAGAAAAAATAATTGCCAAAGCTAAGGAAGAAAGAGAAGAAAAATAATCAATATAGGGTTATTCTTAAAGGACGGCAGAGTCTATATCTGCCGTCCTTTATTGTTATTTGTTTTTGTTCGGATCGTGTTTCTGGGCAAAATCAGCAATTTCCCGGGTGAGCTCACCGCACTCACAACTACCATATTCTTCTGAGGTGTTTATGGGTGAACCCCCCAGCTCGCCGCCGGCCTGATACCGATACTTTTCTTTTAAAAGATTGTTTTTCGCTTTCATGTTCGTTTTCATTTTATACTACTGCTGTTCTTGTCTTTGTCTTTTTTGCCTTTGCTGGGGTTTAAATTCCTGCCCAAATTCAAACTGCTGATTTGCTTGTTCTTGTTTTTGTTGAGGGCTTAATTCTTGGCCAAACTCATACTGTTGACCCTGTTGCCGCTTTTTTTGTTGTTTCATTAAATGTCTTTACCTCCTAAATAATTTATTTATTCGGAGACCAATATTATTTTGTCCTCTAAATAACATAAAAAATAAGGTATTATATGTAAAAACAATAAAAAGGCACTCAACCCATTGTTGAGTGCCTTAGTTTTTTGGCAGGGGAGACAGGATTTGAACCCGCAGCCCTCGGTTTTGGAGTGCGTAAGAAGTCCTATTGTCAACCACTGTCAACCGCTGTAACCTGCTATATTGCTGGGTTCTCTTATCGTCTGATGTTTTACTGTCGTGCACAGTGTTACGGAAAGTGTCAACCAAGTGTCAACCAAGCGGCAAATAAACCCTATCCGTGTTTTCTATCTGTCTTTTCAACTAGCCCTCCAGTTAGTAATTTCTCAAACTTTTCTGCGGCTACGCGGTCTACACTCTCCAAAGCGTGGGAATATATGTCCGCAGTGGTGCCGTAGACGGTATGTCCTAACCTCTTACTTATGTTTTTTAAGGGTACGCCCTCTTTGATCAATAACGTTGCGGATAAGTGGCGGAGCGAATGGAAGGGTACATGAGGTAGGTTGTTTTTAGCCAAGAATTTGTTAAACCATTGCCCGGGCCATTGGGGGTAACCGGGTCTGCCATCCCAAGTGGTGAATAGCCTCTCCGATCCTTGCCACATATCGCCCAGACGCAACCGGTGGCTAAGCCATTCTGCCCGGTATGCGCGCAATAACTCCATCACATTACCCGGCATAGAAATAGTGCGTTTACTGGCTTCGTTTTTGGGCTCCTTTGTAAAAACACCTTTGCCGGGAAGATACTGGCTTGATTGTTCAATTTTAATGGTGTTGTCATCAAAATCAATATGCCGCCATTCTAGGCCCATGATTTCTCCTTGCCGGGCACCGCTGGCTATAGCGAGGTAGATGAGTGTCTGGTGTTTAAGTGGCTCTTTTTTTAAAAATTTTAGCATTTCTTCGACTTGATTTTCGCTGTAACATTTGGCCTGAGTTATCTTAACCCGAGGCGGCTTAACTCTACTACACGGGTTGTCTGGGATAACATCCCACTCAACTGCATCCTGCAGGATAGCGGATACACACCGAAAATGATGCTTAATTGTTTGGGCCGCTAGTTTACCGGGCTTACCGTCCAACCGGGGAGAATCCTCCAGGTCATTGATCAATCGGTTTATGGTCATGGGACGAATCTTGTCCATCCGCAGATGTCCGATCAGTGGAAGTATCCTACTGTTTAACATCTCCTTATACCTTGCCAGGGTTTTAGGGGCGAGGTGTCGGTCCCCGTAGTCTTTTTCCCATAGTTCAACAAATTCGGCAAAAGTAAAATCCTTGCTTGCTGCGCAATACTTACCCTGTTTTATATCTTCCTCAAATAAAATTGCCGCCTTAATGGCTTGTTTTTCAGTGCCCTGAAAAGCTTTGGTGTGTCTTTTCCTTTTGCCGTTAGCGTGGAACCCATCTGATACCACCAGTAGCCACTTGTTTGGGCCTTTATTTTGGACGGAGGCCATGTTATCACCTGCCTTTTATTTATAAATTGCTTTGGAAAAATATCGCCTTACCTAGTATCCTGATATCTTTAAAGTCTTTTGCTGTATAAAATCTCGGTTGGTACCTAGGATTTTCAGGCTTTAGAATTACACCATCGCTATTTTTGTAAAATCGCTTGAGCGTAACTTCGTTGTCAATTATTACCGCGGCAATCTCGCCATTATCCACTATTGGCTGCTTGCGGATAAACACAACGTCGCCGTCATTAATACGAGCATCGATCATGGAGTCACCCTTGACCCTGAGACAGAAATCAATGTGTAAACTATCATCAACTTCTACATAGTATTCGCAACGTTCTTCCGCGACATACAGCGGTTCCCCAGCGGCTATTTCCCCTAACATGGGGACTTTTTTTGTTTTTTTTGTTTCGTAAGGGTGGATATTTTCCCAACCCATGAGGTAGGCCGGTGTAACACCCAATGCCTTAGCTAGAGGCTCTAAAATATTTAATGGTAGGTTTTCTATTTCATCACTTTCGTATCTATATACTGTTGCCCTGTTCTTCCCGAGTTTTTTTGCTAGATCGTCTACAGATAAACCTAATCGCTTTCTTCTGTTCTTAATTCTTTCTCCAACAGTCACTTGTAATCACCATCCTTACGACTATTATATACCTACTATCGCATTTTTGCAACAGTTATATGTAACAAAATAAAATAATTTGCGTGATGTGCGAAATTTGTCTTGACAACGGGGCGGGGATCGGGTACAATTTGGTTAATCGCACAGTATGCGACAAAAAAGGGGGTGTAAAGATGGTAAACATAAACAAACTAAAGGGTAAGATTGTAGAGCGGGGCATGTCCGTGGGAGACTTAGCAAAAGAGATAGGCGTCGACAGGAGCACACTCTACCGAAAAATGAATGCCTCTGGCGAGCCGTTTACAATAAGAGAGGCAAATCTGATATGTAAAGCCTTGAAACTAAGCGGACAAGAGGCAATGGCTATTTTTTTTAGCGACTGTGTCGCATAGTATGCGACATTAAGGATAACTAATTAATCAACCAACTAATTGCCGGGGGGAGGTTATAAAGGGGGGTTTGAATCATGCCAAAGCTCCTGACCCAACAGGACCTGGCGACCAGCAGGGAGGCGGTGAAATGTATTGCCAAAAATGCGGCACAAAAACGGAGGGCAGTGTCAATTTTTGTGCTCAATGCGGTATCAAGTTTGAGCAATCGCAAACAACAGACCCGATGCCTAAAATGTACACTGTCCAAGGAGTACTAACAGAATATTTCCAAGGGACGCTCGGGGAGTCGAAACTGCGCGAGTGGGTACGCCAAGGCAAGATTCCGCACACCAGGATCGGGCGGCGGATCATATTTAGAAAGGAGGCTCTAGATATTTGGTTTGACGAACAAGAAAAGGCATCCATGAAGGTACATTGATTAACGATCTAACTAAAAAAGGAGGTACCCGAACATGGTTAAAACGGATTTACACTGTACTAATCTAGACTGGTTGTTGTGCAGCAACCATAAGTGCGAGCATCAGTATAAAGGCAAGTGTATTGCATGCGTACCACATTACGCAGGACAGGCAGTCGTGTGGTGTAGTAAGTTTACCGCTAAAGAGCCAGATGATATGCCAATCAGGTATCAGCTGGTAGAGGGGGTTTGCTAGTTGGTTAAATACTGCCCGCTATTTGGACAAGGCATCAATGGTTTGATCGAGTGCAAGCAGAGTAAATGTGCATGGTGGGTTGAGGCCCATGGCGCGTGTGTAGTTTTTGTTATTACATTAGGGGGTGGAGTGTAAATGCAAAAACAAAAAATCTACCACCTGCAGTACCTACCCCATAAACCAGTATCTACTAAATATCGCTGGGCATGGCGTCCGGTAAATAGGGTGCAAGAGTGGCTAGAGGGTGAGGACAAGCCTGCTGGTAAGGTAATGGCGTACTCACTGCTGGCACTGGTAGGGATGTGCTTTGCCATGGCGATACTAGAGGCTGTAGCAAGATAGTAGTCAAGAGAGGTGAACACTCGATTGTCACTCTAATGGTTAAGGGGGGGGAAACCTAATGTTAGCCTTTTGTGAGAACTGCCATGAGCTGGCTGAATACACTGTCAGAGATGAACCAAAAGAAAAGATTATCAAAGGCAATAAGGTTGAATACATGGGTAAAGAGGCGTACTGCAAAGACTGTGGCAGTGAAATCTTTGTGGCCGATATACGGGATCATAATTTAAGCATGTTGGATAAGGCTTATAGGGAATGGAAGGGTTGATTACTGTTGCGGAAATTGAACTCATAAAGAAAAAGCCCGGCTGCAACCGGACTGTGGTAAAACGCTTAAGCCATTATACCACCATTAGGAGGTGGAGGCAATATGCCTAATAATTGTCCAATGTGTTATGAGGTGTTGGATGGTCAATACTGTGCAAGTTGCTGTAAGCATTACTGCCCAATATGTCAGGGCATGATGGAGTTGGGTGAGAGAGATTTTTCGCAAGCTCAATTTGTGCGTGGTGATATAGAGGTGGACAGGGTTGTGCAAAATGTGTTGTATTGCCCTAAGTGTGAGGTGGTGGAGCATGATGCAGAGGAAGTTTACTCCGGGGATGAAAGTCGAGCACCTTTTTAGGGGGCCATGCACGGTTGTGAGGGAGTCCACCACGCTGATTGGTTGGCCTGTAGTAATTATTAAAGACAGCAAAGGTCAAATTTATGACGTTAACCCTATTTACTTGAGAGAGATTAAGGAGGTGCACGATGAACGCATTGCAAGCAAAAGAACTTGAAGGCCTGCCGATAGAGCAGGAACGGTTTGAGATACAGGATATTAACGCCGCCAATTGGGCGGTGCGTAAAATAGCAGCTGCACAGGCGGCCATTAGAGAGAGGGAGATACTGGCCCAAGCAGAGATTGACCGCATTAAACAGTGGCTTGTTGGTGAGACAAAGGAACTACAGCAAACGATAGACTTTTTTACCAGGCTACTAGAAAAATACCACCGGAAACAGATTAAGGCGGATCCAAAAAATAAAACCATTAAGCTGCCATACGGTACACTAAAAATGCGGGCCCAACAGCCGCAATATCAGCGGGATGATGCAGCGATAAAGGAGTGGGCCCGAGTCAATCGGCCCGAGG